>JAJDAM010000882.1 GCA_029261905.1 Deltaproteobacteria bacterium | reverse complement strand
CGCCAGAACTCCGACCAGAAGCAGCGTCCAGGTCGAGGTGTAGACGGCTGCGAGCAACAGGATCGGAGCGCCCACGAAGCGAAACCGATGCTTGCGAAATATCCCCGTGTTCAAATGACTGCGAAAGAAGACGAGCCCGAGGTGAGCAAAGATCACCGCCGTGATGAAGCCGTCGGCAACGAATCCGCCGAAGTGAAAATCGGAAATGGGATAGAAGGCCGCCGGACTCAGGCCGAACGGAATGAACATCGCGATGCCGACCAGCGGTGCACCGATCAGGAAGAACGAATCGACCCAGGGGCCGGCGATGAAGCCGGATGAGGGTCTGGACATTCCGCTCTCCATCTTGCGAGTCCCCTTTTCTACCGTCCGATCGTCCGATCGTCGTTTTCTTGTCGTTGATTGTCGCGATCTTGGCGTCTGCCATCGCGGTCGATCGTGGAAGTCAGTCCGGCAGCGAAACCCGGTTCGAAGCGCGTTGGCTCCAGTCAGGTAGTATTTTCGCCCCTGGAGTCAAGGACCGACACCGCGCGGGGCGATTTCGAGCGAATCAGGAGACCCCGGTTTACGAATGGCAGAAGACGAACAGAGTACGACCTCGGCGCATTGGGACCCGACCAGCGCCACCGGCGCCTGGAACCAGAAACGACGGCTGGCTGCGGCGATGCGGCTCGTCATCGAGCGCCTCGTTCCCAGCAATGCCCCGGAAGACGAGATGCGATTGGCCGCGGAAGGCCTGGAGCGATACGCGGACGCGCTGACCGCACACCCTCGGCTGCGGCGGGTATCGGGTGCGCCGGAGTCCGCAAATGCGGGCGATGTGGGCGCGTTTTTCGATCAGAGCCCCTTGATCGGTCTCGCCAACCCGCTCGCGCCTCCGATTCGAATCGAAAAATCGGGCGATTCGACCGCGGAGGGCACCGTGACGTTTGGCTCGGCATACGAAGGGCCGCCCGGATGTGTGCACGGCGGTTTCATCGCTGCGGCGTTCGACGAGGTACTGGGCTTCGTTCAATCACTTGGCGGCAGCCCGGGAATGACGGGCACGCTCAGCGTCAAGTACTTGCGTCCGACACCTTTACGCGTCGAATTGGTTTTCGAAGCGACGTTGCTGCGAATCGAAGGTCGCAAGATTTTCACTGAAGGACGGGTTCGGGCGGGGGACCTGGTTACCGCCGAAGCGACCGCGCTGTTCATCTCGGTCGATCGTTCGAAGATGGAGGCACTCGCTGCCGCACGGGACCTCGCCGAGGCGCGCCTTTCTTCTGAGACTGCCTGAGTTCTGATACTGCCTCACGGGGCGCACCCAGCGACGCCCGACAGAACGGAGAATCGAAAGCATGGGATTGGGGCTACCGAAATTCACCTACCGCAAGGGACTCACCGATCTCGGCAACGGCGCCTACGCGTACCTGCAACCCGACGGAGGCTGGGGCTGGAGCAATGCGGGGTTGGTGGTCGACGGCGAAGAATCGCTGCTGGTCGACACGCTGTTCGATCTTCGACTCACAAAGGAAATGCTCGAGGCGATGCGCGACGCCGAGCCGGTAGCCGCCGCCCGCTTTGGAACTCTGGTCAATACCCACTCCAACGGCGACCACTGCAACGGCAACCAGCTGGTAGAAGGCGCCGAGATCATCGCCTCGACGGCGTGCGCCGAAGAGATGGCCCAGGAGAGCGCCGCGATGATGGCCGCCATGCTGAAGAACGCCGATACCAGCGAGGCTGCGGGCGCCTTCTTCGTCGAGTGTTTCGGATCTTTCGAATTCGATGGGATCTCTCAGACATTGCCGACGCTGACGTTCGAAGATCGACTGATGCGCAAGGTGGGCGACAAGAGCGTCGAATTGATCAATGTGGGCCCGGCCCACACCGGCGGCGATGTTCTGGCTTATGTCCCATCGGACCGAACCGTATTTACCGGCGACATCCTGTTCATCGAAGGCCACCCGATCATCTGGGCCGGGCCGACGCAGAATTGGATCGACGCCTGCCAGCTGATCATCGATCTCGACGTCGAAACCGTAGTGCCGGGTCACGGGCCGATCACCGACAAGCGTGGTGCAAAGGCCGTAAAGGAGTACCTGGAATACATCTCACGACAGGCGCGACAGCGCTTCGATGCCGGAATGGACGCCTTCGAGGCCGCTCAGGATATTTCTCTGACCGACTATTCGAGTTGGGGGGATTCGGAGCGAATCGCAGTCAACGTCGCGACGCTGTACCGCGAGTTCTCGGGCAGTGAGGAACGTGCGAACGTCGGGGAGCTATTCGGTCGGATGGCGACGCTGGCAAAGAATCCGGCTCGCTGATCCGGAACAACCAGCGACACCAGCCCAGCGCACCCAAACCAAAAAGGAGAGGGGACCGGCCTCAGGGCGGAAGGGAAGAACCGCCGGGAAGCCGATCCCCATTTTTCTGTAGTTGCTGGTGTTCGTTGCTAGTTGCTGGTGTTCGTTACGAGTTGCTGGCTGTAGTGCTGGCTGTAGTGCTGGCTGTGGTTGCTGGCTGTAGTTCTCGTTGTGGTTGTTCGCGACCTTCGCTGCGGAAACTGCTCGTTTGCGATCCGAATGGGTCGGAGGAGAACGCCCCACCGGATCTGGTACTAAAGACGCCCCCCGTCTCCAGATGGTTCCCCCTCTCCGTGAAAAAAAAGCCCATGGCTGCCCGCTGACGTCCGGGGCGCCAGCAACCGATACGCAACTGTGGAACCCATCCCCTTGATCTCAGGTGCTCGAGAACCCGATGCAGAAAATCACCACATCCATTTGTCCACGTGATATGCTCGGGAGGCCTTTGGGAAGGCCGGGCGAATTCGTCCAATTGGCGTCGATGGACTTTGTCGAACCGTTGTCGAAACTTTGTCGGATAGAGTCGAAAAGTCGTTTTCCCGGAGGATCCCAGTGCTATCTCGATTCGCACTCACAGCCGCTGCGCTAGCCGTCCTATTCGCTTCCCCGTCCGCTCGCGCAGGCTCGATCAACATCGATTTCGATCTGTCGAATAGCGTGATCTCGATCCTGGGCGGGATTCTGACGATTCCGCCGGATGGAAGTATCACGTCGGCGACCGCGACGGTGACCATCCAGGGCAACAGCATTTCGAACCCAACGGCCGGATCGGGTGGCCTGAGCAATCTGAACATCCAGGCGACCGTCGACGGAACGGTTGGCGGGGTGGTCTCGCTGACCGGTGGCATCTCGGGAGCCCAGGTCGGAACCGCTGCGGGTTCACTGACGGCCGGGCTCGGGAATCTGATGATCAGCACGCTGTCATTGAATCTGTCGGCGCTGATCAACTGCAACGGGGGTCTGT
>JAJDAM010000881.1 GCA_029261905.1 Deltaproteobacteria bacterium | reverse complement strand
GTTTGGGGGTTTGGGGGTTTGGGGTTTGGGGTTTGGGGTTTGGGGTTTGGGGTTTGGGGTTTGGGGGTTAAGGAGTTTAAGGGTCTACAGGCCCAAATGACTGAGGGAATCGTCAGGGGCGCCGCCAGCAAGGCGCGCCGGGCGAAGGCGTACACACCGTACGTCGAGCTCGGCGGAACGCAGCTGGCGGCGTCCCTGGCGGTTCCCTCAACGGGTACGGGGGTGGACTTTGGTGCACTCGACCCACTTATTGCGGGTAATCAACGTCGAATCGCGGAATACCACGCGGCACATTCGCTCGTCGTCCGAGACTTCGGTCAGCACTCCCTTGCCGGACCAGACTTCAGCTGCCGCATAGTCGACGAACACCGGAGTTCCCTTGTTGGGAAGACACGCCGACACCGAGCAACAACAGACGGCCGCTAGCACGGCCAGCGCAAAACGCCTTCCCGACCGCCTTCTGCTGATGAGCCATCGCCTCATGGGGATGAAATCGGCGCCTTTCCCAGCGAACTGAAGGCCGCATTTTCGCGGGACGTCAGCGGCGGCCCCGTACGCGTCCCAGCTGGAAATGCTCGATCGGCTCGTTCGACCAGCCCCACGGGACATAGCCGGAATGATGGCTGTAGAAGCCCGTACCGGCATCGGCGTTGGTGGTCCGCAGCGGCAACCCGCTGCGGATGGTTCGGCTCCAGACCTGTTGCATGCGGTATTCCGACATATTTTGACTGACGTCGAGTTGGGCGATGTTGCGAGCCGTCGCGATCCAATCGCCTGTCTCGAGATCGGTTCTGCCGTACATGGGCGGGATGACGGCGCTGAAGCCTTGCCGCTCCAGGTAGTACTGGAGCCCCCACTGTCCGACGAAGTAGCGCGCACCAGCCTGGTCACCGATTTCGGATGCGATGTTCAGCGCCGCAGTCCGGTAGGAGTTGGCCTGCTCCATTTCGGCCCAGGCGAGCCCGAACGACAGCGGCATTGCGAGCAGTGCGGTTGCAACGGTCGCGACGCGGGTCGGTCTCAGGTCCGGATCGCGAAACAGCAACAACAACAGTGGCGGCGCGGCCAACAGCGCGTCGGCGGCGTTGACGTGCCAATTCAAGAACAACGAGAAGAACAACGTCCCGCCGAGCCACAGCAACAGGAAATGGTCCGTCCGATCGCCGAGCAGCAGTTTGGGCCGGAGATTGCGAGCGACGAGCAGGAAGCCGCCCGCGAAGCCGAGTGCCGCCAGCACGGAGCCTTCGATATCGAGCGGCACCCGCCGAGGCGGATCACCGCCGGGCAGTACGAAAACCACTACGAGGGTCCCGATCAGCACTCCGGCGATCGCCAGCTCCAGTGCGTGTGATCCGGTCCCGGGTGCCGCCTGCGATGCGGCCTCTGGTGCGGCTTTCGATGCAGCCCCCGATCCAGCCCCTGATGCAGCTCTCGATACACCCCAAGCGCCTTGCAGCACAGCGACCCACCAGCTCGCGATCGGAAACAACAGCGCCGCGCCGACATACACGAACACCGTCGACGTGTGGTTCCAGAACTCGTCGGTGCGCCACTTCTTCATGTCGGTGACGACATCGGTCGACCCCAGGTAGTGGACCTCGCCGTAAACGGAATAGGTGTACGCCCCCCACAGTCCCCACACCGCGATCGGCACACCGACGACCGTCGACATCTGTGCGACGCGCCTCCAGCCGAGCTCTTTCGACAACAGCACGACGCCGGCGGCCAGCAGCGGCGCGATCGAAAATCCCACGTACTTCATCAGCCCCGCTGCAGCCGCCGCGAACCCGGCCGCCCAACCCCATCGCGCGAGTCCGGTCTCGTTTGCACGCAGCAGCGCGAAGAGCGAACAGAGCCACATCGCCAGCGTCGGGACATCCAGCATCAGTGTCGTCGCGAGCACCAGAAATGCGGGCGTCGCGACGAGCAGAGCCGTCGGGGCCAGCCCTTCGCCGCAAAACCGACGACTGATTCCCAAGAACGAAAACGCCGCGATCAACGGAAACGGCAACAACGCGGCATGCAACACGGCGTCCGACTCTCCAAACAGCGCGATGAACGGCGCCAGGTAGTACGAGAGCAGCGGTGGATTGCGGTTGAAGATGGCCGCCTTGGGCGAAGTCGGATCCCAGACCATCTCGAAGCCGAATGGATCGCCGGGATCGATCAGGATCTGTTGGGCCACCTCGACGAAGACCGGTCCATCGATCGAGATCGCGCCTGGAACGAACGGCAGCAGAGGCAAGAGGACCCAGGCGGCGAGTATCCAGGCTTCCGATGCGCGCCGCGGGGGGGCAGGTGGATTGGCTCCACTCATGGGGCCGGCGACCCCGAACCTTTGGGGGAGCCTTCGTCCTCGAAGTATCCGAGGCTCTGCAATTGGTCGAGGATCTCGGCCTCCATGCCCGACGCGCCGTCGTCGACGAACTCGATGGGCGTGGTGTCGTGTGTGGGAATCGAAGCCTGGCTCGGGAGATCGATGAAATCTGCAGGTCGGCCGTCCATGTCGGCGCCCAGTGGGATCTCGAGCCAGCGCAACACGGTCGGCGTGACGTCGTTCACCGACACCAATCCCTGGTTCGTTGGGACCGAAACGTGCGGCCCACTCGCGAAGAACACACCGTCCAATGCGCGATGCGAGTCGTGCACGCCGGTGAGCACCATCATTTTCATACCCGCTTCGAAGCCGTGATCGGACACCACAAGAACCAGATCGTCGGGTCCGTAGCCCTTCGCCAGCTCCCCGATCAACGCGTCCGTGTAGCGGTAGTAGGCGTGCAGCGCGTCCTTCATGGCGGTCTTCTTCGCCGGTGTCAGCCCGTATTCTGCCTTGTACGCGCTATCGGGTTCGACCCCGAACCAGAGTCGATGTGACACGCGGTCGATTCCCGGCAGGAAGACCATCAACAGATCCGGGCGCAGTTCGCGATCGATCGCCGATGCGATGCGCGTCACTGCCTGATCGTTCTGATATCGCTGCGACAGCTTCTCGGGCAGAATCCAGTCTGGGAACAGAGAGGGGTCGACGAATGGATCGGCGATTCCCGTCAACGGCTCGTCGATCGCCAGCAGCGCGTCGACCTTCGCCTGCCAGGGTTCGGGGTACACGATCGCACCCGTCGGCTTTTCCGAGGTGTCGCTCGCCAATCCGCGGCGCCCCTTTTGTTCCATCGGAAGCAAGTGGTCAGAAACGATGACGCCGTTGATCTTCTCGAGCGGATAGGTGGTCCACCAATTGACGACGGCGACTTTGAGTCCGGCGTCAGAGGCGATGTTCCACAGTGCATGGGCTCGGCGGTCGCGGCTGCGAAACAGATGCCGGGTGCCGTCGGCTTCGGTCTT
>JAJDAM010000880.1 GCA_029261905.1 Deltaproteobacteria bacterium | reverse complement strand
AACCTGATCGAGTTGATCGAGTACTTCGATCACGTCGTGGACGGAACGGCTTGATTCGACCTGACTCTCGGTATTGAGTATCGGAATGGCGATGGGCTTCGAATCGATACTGATCGCTGTAGTGCTCGCGCTGGCGCTGTTCCCGCTGTTTCGGGTCGCGCTGGCGGCGGTGGGTCGCGCTGCGGTCGCGAGCCTGCTGGTCTTCGCAGTCGCGGTACCGGTGGTGGCCATGGTTCGGCAGGCGTACCTGGCGCCGAGCGCGATCGATCCCGAGGTTCTCGACCGGCCCGAGATCGAACCGCACGATGACTACGTGTCCTCGTCGACCTGCCGCTCGTGCCATCCCTCTCAGTACGCCAGTTGGGATCACTCCTATCACCAGAGCATGACGCAGGAAGCCGTCGAGGGGGCCGTTGCGGGTTCGTTCGATGACGTGACGCTCACGGCAGGTGATTGGATCTATCGCCTCGAGCGCCGGGGCGAAGAGTTCTGGACCATCGTGGAACGGCCGGCTGATCCCGCGGACGGCAATGCCGGGCCGGTGATCGTCGAGAAGCCCGTGGTGCTGACCACCGGTTCGCACCATTACCAGGTGTATTGGCTTCCCGACGACAAAAAGGGCGTGTTGCGCGCATTTCCGTTCGTGTTCCTGATCGACGAGCAGAAATGGATCCCGCGAAAGGCCGCTTTCCTGTCGCCACCCACGGGCCCGCGTCACGAAGAGAGGGCGCGCTGGAACAACGGCTGTGCGAAATGTCATTCGCTGGATGCGAAGTGGCGTCCGTTGCGACCGAAGACCGAGACCCAGGTCGCCGAACTCGGGATCTCGTGCGAAGCCTGCCACGGTCCGGCGCTGGAGCACGTGCGAGCCAATCAAGACCCGTCACGGCGCTACGCGCAACACTGGGCCGGCGATGGCGACCCGACCATCGTGCAACCCGAACTCGTCGATGCGCGGCGTGCATCGGAGATCTGCGGCCAGTGTCACGCGATCTCGCGGTTCCCGAAGCGTGAGGATTTTACGAAATGGGCTCACGATGGCTACGCGTTCCGACCCGGCGAAGTTCTCGGCGATACCCGATCCATCGTGCGTGGCACGCTGGAGAGAAATTCGCCCCAGATGCAGGCGCATCTCGCAGAGCAGCCGCATTTGCTCGAGGACAGTTTCTGGCCGGACGGTTCGGTACGCATTGCGGGGCGCGAATACAATGGGCTGCTGGAGTCGCCGTGTTACCAACGCGGCGAGATGTCGTGTCTGTCGTGTCATTCGCTCCACCAGCGGCCCGACGATCCGCGGCCGGTCTCCGAGTGGGCGGACGATCAGTTGAAGCCCGGCATGCGCGGAAACGACGCCTGCATTCAGTGCCACGAGCAATTCGAGAGCGAACGGCTCTTGACGACCCACACCAATCACTCGGCGTCGTCTTCCGGTAGCGAATGTCAAAATTGCCACATGCCCTACACGACGTATGGGCTGCTGAAGGCGATCCGCAGCCATACGATCGACAATCCATCGGTGGTCGCGAGTGTCGAAACGGGGCGCCCGAATGCGTGCAACCAATGCCACCTCGACAAGACACTCGCATGGTCGGCCGAGCATCTGGAGCGCAACTACGGGATCGCGCAGCCGGTCCTTTCGCAAGACGAGCAGACGATTGCCGCATCGCTGTTGTGGCTGCTTCGCGGCGACGCGGGCCAACGCGCCTTGTCGGCCTGGACGATGGGATGGGGGCCGGCGCGCCAGACGGGGGGTGGAGACTGGTTGGCGCCGTACCTCGGCCAACTGCTGGTGGATCCTTATGACGCCGTCCGCTTGGTGGCTCACCGCGCGCTGCGCCGTCAACCGGGATTTGCGGATTTTGCGTACGACTCGCTCGCCGAGCGACCGGCCCGCGTGCAGACTGCGCGTCGTGCGATTGCCATCTGGGACCAGATCGGCCAAAACGAGAGTCGAACGACCGGCGACCGGGTGCTGATCCTGAAAAACGGTGAACTCGATCGCGATCGCATCAAGATGCTGCTGGACCAACGCGACGATCGCCGCGTCACGTTTCGCGAATAGCGATCCCGCAGAGAAGAGGGCGGGGCGCGCTCTGGGCCGATGCGCCATCGAGGACTCTCCGCGTGTAGGTACGCGAATTGCAGACTCCTATGAATTGCTGATACGAGGTCTTGATGCAGCAGTTGATGGCGCGGTCGGATCGAACCTGGGGTGGCATGCCACACCGGGGTGTCGCCCTTCGGGTGATTGTGCCTCACGTGATGTGCAAGTCGAATCGCTCCGGAGTCCGCCCTTGTTGAGGCAATTCGACCAGAGTATTCGGTTTTCGGTTCTCACGCTGGACGTGGTCCTCAGCGCGTTGGCGTTCGTGGGTGTGCTGGCGGCGATCGGGCCCGCGAGTGTCACACTCCTGAGTCATCTAGACAGTCTGCGGCTCATTGTCCTGGCGATGATCGCGACGCTCGCTTGGCCCGTGGCGCTGCATTTTACCGTGGAGCGGAGTACGACCCGGCAAGCGCGCATCACGACACTCGTCAGGCTGCTGTTCAATGCGGGTTTGGTCACGGCCATCATCGTCGCGGGTGTGGCGTATGCGATCGGCGGGCCGTTGACACCGACCGTCCTCGCCTTGTGCTTTGCGGCGCAATTCGTTGCGATCGGGTCGTTTCGTATTTCGCTGTTCGCGTGGCTGCGGCTGGCACGGCGGCGAGGGCGCGATTCTCGAAATGTCCTGATCGCGGGTTCCGGACCTCGGGCCAGGCAGGTGCAACGCCTGATCGAACTTCACCCAGAGTGGGGCTATCGGGTGGCCGGATTCGTCGATGAGGATGGATATCCCAACGATCCCGAGATCTCACCGGAACAAGTGTACAAGCTGATCGAATTGCCAGGACTGCTCCGTGACTACGTCATCGACGAGGTCATCGCTGCGTGTCCGCGCTCGGTCTTCGCATCGCTGGGTCTTGTCGTCGAGGTCTGCTCGGAGGCTGGCGTACCCGTCACGATCTTGTCGGACATCTTCGGGGACTACGTACCGCCGCCCCGCATCACGCAGTTCGATACGCTGGCGGCCTTGAAGTTCTCGCCGGTTCACCACAATCGGTTGAAGCTGGTCGTGAAACGGGCGATCGACCTGGTGGGGTCGGGCATGCTGCTGATTCTTGCCGCACCGATCGTTTTGATCGCTGCGGCGGCGATCAAGCTGACTTCTCCAGGCCCACTATTCTTTCATCAGGTCCGCTGCGGACGAAACGGTCACCGCTTTGCGATGATCAAGCTGCGCACGATGGTGGCCGACGCCGAGCAGAAGCAGGCCGCTCTGCTCGATTTGAACGAGATGGACGGACCGGTGTTCAAGATCGAGGCAGATCCGCGAATTACGTCTGTTGGCCGCGTTCTACGTCGTTGGAGCGTCGACGAACTCCCGCAGTTGTGGAATGTTTTCCGTGGCGACATGAGTCTCGTCGGCCCGCGACCGCCCATCCCGACCGAGGTCGTCCTCTATCGGACACACGATCGACGCAGACTTTCGATGCGCCCCGGCATCACCTGTCTGTGGCAAATCAATGGACGCAATCGTGTCGGCTTCGACGATTGGGTGAGGCTCGATATCAAGTACATCGATACGTGGTCACTGACCAACGATTTCAAGATTCTGCTCAGAACGATCCCGGTAGTGTTGAGAGGGACCGGCTCTTGAACGCGGACAGCGGATAGGCGGCTGACGGAACCCGTCGCTGCCGGGGCGAGCGAGCGAGCTCAGCGCGCCGTGGAAGCGCTCACGCGATCGGGTTGCGAAAACCCAGCGCGAGGTTCGAAAGCCGGATCATCACCGGATTCAGGAACAGGAATCGAAGTTTCCAGATCGGCGAGTGACAGTCTTCGGGCCCGATGGTGCCATCGAGCAGTTCCGTGCATGCGACGGCCGCGTGTTCTCCCAATGTGTCGAGGAAACGCTCGCCGAGTTCGGCGGATGCACCGGCCGGTGCGCCGGCGTAGGTCTGCTCTTCGAAATAGTTGAAGCCGTTGCGGAAGCCCTTCAGCATGTTCCGGAACTGGCTCGGGCTTCTACCGGTCTTCGGCGGTGGCTCGATCCCCTGATCGCTCAGCCAGGTGCCCGAAGTGACGCGTGGCAATTTCTTGTAGTCGGGATCGATCCAGTCGCCGTGCAGCGCGAGCAGCTGCGAGGTTTCGACGAGACCGCCATGAGTGTCGCCGATCAGGTCGGCTGGATTGACGCCATCGATCGCTCCGAGTACGTCGTCGAGATTGGCGGTTCCTTCGGTGAGCCGGCTGATCAACAACGAGAACAGCGAGACCATACCGATGCCGTAGCGACGGTTGACGCGCTGGCTCGCTTTTTCGATCGCGAGGAAGTGCCTGGGCCCGCCGTGAAAGTTCGAAACGAAGACGTGGTGGAAACCTTGAGCGGCCAGCGTGCGACCGAGATCCTCGAGGACGGTCATCGTGGTTGCGGGCTGGAAGTACAGGGACCCCGGTTGGGGGACGGTATCGGTGGCGGCGTAGATGAAGGGAAGCTTCAAGAAGGTGCGATCGCGGTGACGATCCGGCAGAAAACGCAGTACGCGCTCTGCCAGGCCTTCGCCTTCGAGCACGTCCGCTCCCAGCGGTAGATGGGGCCCGTGCACTTCGAGAGGTGCGCAGGTCAGCATCACGACCGCCCGCTTTCTGTCGATCTGGTCGAAGCGCTTCTTCGTCAGCGATTCCCAGCGAAGCGATTGCGGTGTTTCCATATCGGCCCTCGATCCCGTTGAATGCCGAGGGTACGCGATTCGTAGCGAGGGGGCTGCGTCAAAAATTGGCCCGGTCGAGATAGATCGGCGATGACCAGGCTCGTTCCCGTGCGGGCGCCAGGCAGTCGTCGTCCGCCGCGGTGCGGAACCCGCCGTGACAAGGCGTCGTTTGCAGCGGATTGCCGGCGTCGTCGAATTCGGTTCGCAGGTTTGCCGCGTTGATGGCGGGTGTAGCGGTCTGGATCGCGCGCGCGTAGTAACTGGCGCTGCTCGCGGATCCGGGAAACTCGGGATCGTCGAAGCGGACCACACAGCCGGTCGAGTGGGGCGGGCACTGGATCCGACGCCACGGATCGTCGATCAGTGCCGCCAGCGCCTCGGGGCTCGCCGTGCTCGCGCCAGTGGGTTGCGGCCGGACGCGGACGATTTCGATGGCCTCGATCGGGACGCGTTGGTCGCTCGGGTTGTAGCATTCGCCGCCGCACAAGCGTTCGCGCCGATCGGGTGACAGCGCCGGCTCGGCCTCGTCGCTACAGCCGGGAAGCTGGACCAGCGAGCCGACTGCACGCACCTCGAACCTGGGGATTTCCGCCATCTCGACTTCGCTCCCCATCGGTGCGCGACCACCCGGCGCATTGAGCAGGTCGAACCACAGCAACATGCGGGGCCCGCTGGTGCCGTAGACCTCGCGACGCATCAATGCGTTCCAGATCGATCGCCGATCCCGACCCTCGGCGTGCACTGCGACGATGCCACCGGGGTACATGAAGCTGCCGCCGCGTTCGACGTCGAGCAGGCCGGCGAAGCTGCGCGGTTCGCGAACCGCTCGCTGTGCCAGATCGGAGTCCCGTTGTGTCCCCACGATGAACGGCCGCAGCCACCGTTCGACAGTCGGGCTGGCGAGACCGCGCGCATCCGTCATGCGCCGCCGCTGGTACTGCTTGTAGCCCGTGCCCGGACGAGCGGCGTGATTGTCGGTCGACGCGATGAAGCCGAAGCGCAACTGGTCGGAGCGGGTCAGTGCGTACTGTGCGGTCTGCTTCGGCCGGTAGTCACTGGCTGGCTTGAAGCAGTCGCGACACTGGTCGCAGTCGAGCCAATCCTCGGGTGCGGTGTCGGGGAGCACCAGATGGGGCGCCGTGCCCGCAACCAGCACCTGGCGTCGGGCCGCACGAACGCGGGCTTCACACAGCTCATCTCGAACATCGCCACAGCGTTGCCGCACGATCTCTCCGGCGCGCCAACAGCAGGGGGTGAAGTCGGCCGTCGGTGCCTGACAGATGCCAGTCCCCGAATCGTTGCTTGCCCGGCCCACGCCACTGCGAAACTCTTCGCTGTTTCCGTGGCCCGACATGATCTCGAGCAGCCGCTCGGTCTTCGGATCGTGGTTTCCACCGGAAAGCATCGAGTCGAGGCTGGCGCCGGGTGGCGCGTGAATTCCCCACGCCAAGCCGTGCGGGATCACGAGGTTTTCGAAGCCCCAGGCCGCGAGCTTGGCGTAGAGTTCTGCCGGCGTCGCGGCATTCTCGCGGCAGTCGTCCGGTAACGCCGGGCCTGCGGCACCGATCGGGCAATCGGGAAGCTCCGCGATCTGCCGCGTCAGCGCCAGAAAGTCTGCGTACTCGCCGAGACCGAGCGGGCCCATTTTCTCGAGCACGCTCACGACGCCCATGGCCCGCGCACGCTTCGTGACGCCCGCTGGCAGGGCGGTGATGGGCCGGGTCGGAAGCTCCGAATCGGCGAGGCCGGAAAAAATCACATTGCGGTGACCGTAGTGGGTGGCGGGCGTCGGACCGGTTTGGGTCCACTCGAAGCCGGTAAACGCGACGAGGTCGGGGTTCTGCGGATCGCCCGCTCTGTCGTTGCATTCGCGGATGCTCTCGCGGGTCTCGGCCCAATTGTGTTCCGTCAAACCCTCGGCGTGGTCGTTGATCGAAAAGAAATCCAGCTCGGCGCAGTAGCGAGCGAAGTCGCACGCATCGGCGGGTGGGTGCGCCCCCTCGCCGGCGAACATCGGCAATGCATAGACGAATGCGTCGATCGAAAAGGTCGAATGAACGTGAAGGTCGCCGAAGAGAATCTGGCGCGCGGCCGGTTCGGGCTCCTGGCTGCTGAGTTCTTCGATGCCGATGCGAGCCGCATCCCGCTGTGCTGTGACCGCTTCGATTTCTGCTGACGAACGAGACGCGCCTTGGATCCGGCCCGCCGAGCGGTCGGGCGCTGGCGAGGCGACGACGATCAGCAACGCACCGACGAGAGCGCCGGCCAGCGTGGAGAGCACGAGTAGTAGAAGTCGAATCAAGATCTGGCTGATGGTTCGGGCCGTCAGACCCGAAAACGCCTCCATACCGCCCAGCGGCGGCGCTCGAGCTGCTCGGCGCGGGTCGCGGCATCGACACGCGGCGTGTTGGCGGGAAGGGCATCGCGCACGTTCTCGATCGGTACGACGCGAACGGATGGGGTAGGGGCC
>JAJDAM010000879.1 GCA_029261905.1 Deltaproteobacteria bacterium | reverse complement strand
CCGGTGTCGCCATACCCCGAAATCGATGCGTAGATCAGATCGGGTCGAACTGCACGCAATGCCTCGTAGCCCAGCCCCAACCGGTCCATTACGCCGGTCGCGAAATTTTCGACCACGACGTCGCATTGCGCCACGAGTTCCTTTGCGACCTCGATCGAACCCGCATTTCGCAGATTCAGGCTGAGACTCTTCTTGCCCTGGTTCCATTGGTTGAAGTAACCCGAGCGATTCAGACCCGGCTCGGTGTCGGGTGGGTACACGGCCAGGCGGCGACCGAGGTCGGGACGTCCCAGCGATTCGCACTTGATGACTTCGGCGCCGAGATGTGCGAGCTGCATCGCGCAGTAGGGCCCGGCCCAGACCCAGGTGAAGTCGGCGACGCGCACTCCCGCCAGCGGAAGCCCGGTGTCTGGTTCGGCTCTTGCCGAGGTTGCAGGCTCGGTGAACTCGATGGCGCGGCACCCTTCCCCCGCCCTCGAAGCCGTGCCCGAATCGTTCCCCCATTCATCCGCGATCGCGACTGCATCGTGTTCGCCCAGCGTGGGGGCGGGGCGTCGGATCTGCCACCAAGGGTCTTGCAGTCGGTACGGCGCGCCGAGGTGTGTGAGCTCACCGGCAATTGGATGGGAAACATCGTGAAAATAGCCCCGCTGTCGCAGATGGCGCTGTTCGGCGAGCTCTCCGACGTTCAAGACCGGCGCAAAGCAGATTCGCTGCTCCTGGCCCTTGTGGAACAATTCATCGACCGTCCACTCCGCGATCCACTCGCCGAGAAAGATCCGCAGCGCATCGTGATTGGCGAACCGACTGGGGAAGTCGCAGAACAGCTCGAGTTCGGTCCATTCCGGCTTGCCCATCAGTTCGACGAGTCGCTCCCACTGGTCCTGTTCGATCGTCGCTACGAATATCAGGCCATCGCGGCAAGAGTAGATTCCCCACGGATTCAAGCCGCGCTGTCCCAGTCGCGTGGCGACGGAGCCGGGGTAGGTGTAGTAGGGCAACGCCTGCTCGAGAATGGTCGCGACATAGGATTGGGTCGACAGGTCGATGTGTTCACCGACGCCGGTGCGACTCGCTCTGTAGAACGCGGCAAGCGTCGCCATCGCGCCCGCGAGGCCCGCCTGGAAGTTGGCCTGGTGGCCGAACGGTTTCAGCGGAGGAGCGTCGGGCAGCTCCAACGCGCCCGGGCACAAGAAAGCCCAGCCTCCTCCATGGACGAGGGTGATTTCTTCGGCCCGGTAGTCACGGTAGGGACCCGTCAGCCCGAACGGCGTGATCGAGCACATCACCAACGAGGGCCGCAGTTTCTGCAGTGCTTCGAACTCGAGTCCGAACGACTCCGCTTGTCGCCGCGTGAAATTGTTGATCAGTATGTCTGCGGTCGAGAGCAGTCGGCGAAATTCACGCTGGCCCGTTTCAGAACCGAGGTCCAGTTCGACGCCGCGTTTGTTCGTGTTGAGTGCCAGGAACGTGCCGCTCTTTTCGGGGTGCGGGATGTCCTCTGGGAATGGGCCGCGGGCGCGCGCGCAATCGCCTCCGCTTTGTTCGATCTTGACGACATCCGCGCCAAGATCCGCGAGTAGCTTTCCCGCGAACGCCGCCGAAACGAGTTCGCCCAATTCGAGTACTCGAATCCCCGAGAGTCCGGCCGCCGAATTCGCTTGTACGGGCTGCTGGTCGGAGTCAGGCATGGCGAAGCGTGCTCACTGAAGGGCGACGTGTTTTAGCAGGATGCGCCTCAGTTCCTGAATCGTTTCCGGGTGCCCCTGCGTGGAGTGGTCGGAGTGATACACGACATACTCGCTTTCCGCTTCGTCGATGTGTGCGCTGGAGTATTCGACCACGCCGTCGTTCTTTCCGTCGGGCGGTTCCGAGCCGAGGACCGGAATGATCGAGTTGGCGCGAATCCGGTCCGCCACCGGAATACTCTGCAGCGATCTCGTGAACGCGGAGCTCGGGTCCATGTTGTCGACGCTGCTCGACGGGCGCGCGAGCCGTTCTCGGAGTTCCTCGTCCTCATCGGTTCGGAACAAGCCCAGAATGAAGCCGGGCTGGCTGACGGCATCGCGGGCGAGTGAAACGCCCGAGAGCGCCAGGTCGAGGCTCAATCCGACCAATTCGGTCGGGGCTCGGAACAGGCTCGAGGCGATTCTCCCGAGGAATGTTCCAGCCAGGAAGCTTCCGCGGTGCGGTGTAGAGATGAACACGACCCGTTCGATGAAGGGTTGGGGCTCGAAGAAGATCGCCTTGCGGAGGATTCTTCGTGTCTCTGGTTGAACATCGATCTCCTCGAACGGAACTTCCGAAAAACCGTCCCAGAATCGTGTGCCGCTCGAGATCGCCTGGAGCTTGGTGAGCAGGCCACCCTGGCTGTGTCCCACCACGATCATGCGCCGAAGGGCCGGGTCCTGATCGTCCGGGTCGACTTCGGCAAGCGTATTCTGCAGCGATTCGCGCAGCAGACTCGCCGAAAAGAGCACAGGGTTCCCGGTCGTGTACATGAAGAGCCAGAACTGGTACTTGGTTCTGAGGATCGGATCACTTTGGTACTCGTTGAGCATCTCGGCCCAACGCGCCGGACTCGAGGCCGTTCCGTGCACCAGCACGACCGGGATCTTCCCGGGTTGATACGGCCGCAACATGACCAGCCCGTCTGCGACAGGGAGCGCGTCTCCGCTCCGAAAGCCGGCAATCTCGAAATCCCACATCTTGGAATATTCCAAACTGTAAGCGAGCGCGGCGGACGTTTCGTATTCCAACGGCACGGAGCGCCCAGCCACTTGAATCTGGGTGGTGTGATTTTCGTTGTAGGTCTCGATTCGACCGCGAAACTCACCACTGCGAAGTCCTTCGGTCGCGTTCCCGTAACGGACGAATATCGTGATCGGGACGCGCAATTCATCGGCGACTCGCGCACTCGTCAGGGGTCTCTCTACGCCTTCCTGCGGGATGGCTCTCGCGAGAAAGGGCGCGCCGATACCTGCTTGGCGGTATCGGTTACGCAGCCCGCGCACGTGAAGTTGCGCGGCGGGAACGAGATCTCCGAGCCGGTAGCCGATGTATTCGAGGCCAGCTGGATCGATCTCGAAAGTGACCTCGCCCAGGTGAAACGAGTACTCGAGGCTGCCTTCGTCGATCGTACCTTCGCGGTGTCGAATGGCAGCCGTAACTGCCAGGTTGTAGATGTCCACGGCCGTCCTGAGTCGTGGGTCGAGACCTCCCGGTGGTGCGCGGCCGTCATCGGGGAACACGTATGCGTAGGCGTAGAGCGAAGCCGCAATGTAGTAGGCACGCGCTCCCTCACAGTAGGGCTTGGCCCGGACCGGTTTCATCCGGCCGCGATTGCCGGCTGGTTCGATCGGTCGACTACAGACGGTTTGCAGTTTCGCGGCGTGGAGGTAGGAATACTCGGTCAACGCGAACAACCGGTCCCCCGTCGTTTGCTGATCGAGTTCGAACTCCTCGAGAGTCCGCGTGTGCAACCGAGCCAGCATTTCCTCAGGAGCCGATTGCCACAGATTGGCAATCCCGAGTCGAAGCGTGACGTGATGAGACGAGATACTCGGCACATCTGCCGAGACGGCGTCGGCCGAGAGTAGCCGACGGACATCTGCGCGATTCATCGGGCTGACTCCGATTGGTGTCAGGCAGCCTGTCGCGCCCATGAGCCCGATCAGCAGCAGGCCTCGTATCGAGTGGCGGTTCATCGGGCACCCTCCATGATGCGCCTGGATGTGGCCGCGCGCATGGCAGGATGCTCGCACGGCAGACTTCCGAGAATTCGTCGCGAGAAGATGTTTCGGATTTCGGCAGTGCGCCCGTTCGGTGATTTCGCTTTCGTTCCCCGATTCGAACTCACCGAAGACACTCACCGAAGACACTCACCGAACACAAGCGATTTGAATCGAGTCTCGCTCGCCTGTTGGATTCGAACCGATGGCCGGATGATACTCTGGCAAATTCAATCTGGCCGGGGCCGTTGCGCGACAGTCTTGGGCCAGGCTCCTAGCTCCAGGCGCCAGATTCAGGACCTGACATCCGGAGACGGCGCGTCCAGCGGAGTCGAGGGCCGGTCGGCCGCTCGGAGTCCGAGTCGCGGGTCAGCCGGCCCCGGCAAGCTGTGAGGACATGGCGCCGGACCTGGCCGGAGCGATCTCCCGGCGCGCCTAGTGGAGCACCAGGGCCGCGCGCCGCCAGCGCAGGGGTGGTCTCTGGATCGCTATCGCGAAGTAATCGCAGTAGTAGACGCTCGATTTCGTGTGCTCACTGGACCCGACGATCGGGCGGCCGTAAGATTGCCCCGCATTGGAATCTTCGAGCGGAACGCAAAGGAGAGAAACGTGAAATTGAACGCCCCGATGAGGGTGGTGCCGCTGCTCGTACTGGCGCTGGCAACGACTTCTTGTCAGACCGTCGGTCAAGGCATCGCAAACAACCCGAAGACCACGATGGGTGGCATGTTGGGTGCCGCAGGTGGCGGGCTCATCGCTGCTGCGGCTGGAGGTGGCACGGCCGGAATCATCGGCGGCGTGCTGCTCGGCGGGCTGGTGGGCGGTGCGATCGGCAACCACCTGGACCAGAGGGACAAAGAACTCGCCTACCAGAACGCGCAGCGAAGCTTCGAGAACGCGCGCACGGGTCAGCCGAGCAGTTGGCGCAATCCGGATTCGGGTAATTCCGGAAGCATAACGCCCACCCGCACTTACCAGTCTGACGGCCAGTATTGCCGCGAGTACCAACAGGACATCAACGTTGGCGGCGAGCGGCACAAGTCCTACGGCACCGCCTGTCGCCAGCCTGACGGCGCCTGGAAGGTCCAGGGTTGACATGATGACGAGGAGAAACACGATGAATCGAACGCGCTCTTTCGTCTGGGGATTCGCGATTCTTGTGACATTGGCCTGGGCTCCTACGGCTTTCGCTCAAGAGGGACGCCCGCTCGAAAGCAATCCCGACGTTGCCCACAAGCAGGCCGACACCAACGGCAATGGCGCCATCGACCATGCCGAATACCATCGCCGCATGGTCGAGGTGTTCTACTTTGCGGACGGTGACCGCGACGGTTACCTGGTGGGAATCGAGATCGCGCGTACCGGTCGGGAGAATCCAGCGGCCGGCGACGCGAACGGCGATGATCGCATTTCCTTGAAGGAGTTCATCGACGAGGCGTTCGATCGCTTCAACGTGGGTGACTCGAACGACGACAACGAACTGAGCGTCGAGGAGGTCCGGGCCGCCTACGCCGAATAGCGCACGGTTTCTCGGCACTTCTCGAGCGCGTGCTTTTCTGCGGGGCGCTTGCGCAGCGAAATACGGCCTTACCAAAGGCCTTGCGTACTGTCTTTGACTGCTTCGGGTTTGCGGGTCGAACTCACGAAATGGAGCATCGGTATGACCCTGGGGTCGGTAGCATCACTGTCATTCACATTTCTGGTTGCAACGGTCTTCTTGCTGGGGTGCTCCAAGAGCAGTACGACGCAAGCCAGTTTCGGCAGCTCGTCGGACAGCTCCTCGAGCCCGTTCAAGTCGAGTAGCTCGAGCGACGGCGAGCAGGAAGAGGACGCGGCCTATCGCAGCGACGTGCGCGACTACGCGGCCAGCTTCGGCGCGGCCGATGTGGACGCAAGCGTACTGCAACGAGATCTCAGCGGGATTGCCGAAACGCACGGTTTCACCGACTGGGAAAGCCACGAAGGGACCTACCTGGCGATCGGCCAGGGGCTCGGGCGAGCCGGAATCGAATCACGCCGATTCGAACGAATCGCAGTAGAACTTGCTGAACAGGATCATCACCGACTGGCCCTGCTTCAAGCCGGCTTCGAAGAGAGCATCGAGTTCCCTGACGAACGATGATCTCGCCATCGCTAATGAAGTCGGTACTGAAGTCAGTGCTGATGCTGGCACTGATCGGTCCCGCGTCCGACGCCCATTCGAGTGTAGTCGAGTACCTCTATATCGAGGCCAACGAAGGAAGCTCGGCCGGGGGTCACGTCGCACTGCGCCTGGGCGACTACGTGTTCGATTTTCAGAACGCCGAACTCGGAACCCTTCGCGCGCGCCGCACGCCATGGGAACATTTCGCTTACCTCTATGCCGTCCGCGAGAACCGG
>JAJDAM010000878.1 GCA_029261905.1 Deltaproteobacteria bacterium | reverse complement strand
CAACTCGCCGCACAGAAACACCTCTGCATCGATCCACCAACAATCGTCGGAACACAACCAACGGGAAACGCCCGGGCCTCCTGGTAGGAGGAGACCCGGGCGCTTCTCTGGCGGAGCTATGCGGTTGGTAGGACTACGAGCAACCGCGAGCCTGCAGAGCGAACTCTGCGTGGTCGGGTCACTCTGGGGGTTTTCGACCCTGTGGGTATTTCACTTGAGTGTTTTTTGCATCGCCGATGTAGCGACCCACAGGCAGAAGAGCCCAAACCCTCACCTGCGGTCGCCGAGAAGAATCTGCCCGGAAGATCCCATGGGTGGTTTCCTGCGCCTGGGTTGCGCACGGCGTCGGCTCTTGATCGGGGCCTCCGATGCCTCCACCATGCGAGATCTCTGCCCCTCGCGTTTCGCGCACACCGAAGGAGACCCAACATGAGCGAGCCCACCGTTCTCGTGGCGTCCGACGGGCCGATTCTCACCGTCACGCTGAATCGGCCCGAAAAGAAGAATGCGGTGAACTGCGAATCCATGTGTCGGCTGTACGATGCCTGGGTTCGCCTCGATGAGGACGACGACGTCCGCGTCGCCATCCTCACCGGTGTCGGCGACACCTTCTGTGCGGGCATGGATCTGGCCGAGATCGGAAAAATGCAACAGGGCATTGCAGACAACGAATGGATGGAGCGCGTCAAGAAAGAGCCGCACGTCATCTTCGGCGGTTGGCTGAAGACCTACCGGCCCACCAAGCCGGTGATCCTGGCGGCGGAGGGTTTCGCTCGAGCGGGCGGAACCGAGATTCTGCAAGGGACCGATATTCGAGTCGCCGGCGAAAGCGCCATGTTCGGGGTGACCGAGGTACAGCGCGGCTTGTTCCCGATGGCGGGCTCGGCGGTGCGGCTGCGACGGCAGATCGGGTACGCGGTGGCCGCCGAAATGCTGCTGGTCGGTGAAGATCTCCCCGCGAGGCGCGCGTTGGAACTGGGCCTGATCAATCACGTCGTTCCCGACGGCCAGGCGCTGACGAAAGCGCGGGAGATCGCCACGCGAATTTCCGAGAACGGCCCGATCGCAGTCAAGAGTATTCTCGCCACGTTGCGAGAGACCGAGATGCTTCCCGAAGCCGAGGCATTCGAGATCGAAACCCGTCACGGGATGATCGCGATGGCATCGAAGGATGCGGTAGAGGGTCCGCGCGCGTTTCTCGAAAAGCGCAAGCCGAAGTTCACCGGCAAGTAACGGCTCCACCAACATGAAAGGCCGCGGGCCTTCCCGCCAGCATCGAGGTCGTCCGTGAGCAGCTGGGATCCCTATCTCGAGGAACTCGAGCGCAGGCTGCGTGCGAGTCGCGCGATGGGAGGCCCGGAGCGGATCGAGCGTCTGATGACGCAGCGAGGAAAACTCGACGCCCGGTCGCGGCTTTCGCTGCTGTTCGACGAAGGGTCGTTCTTCGAGTTGGGTGCGCTGGTCGGCGGAGAGGACACGCCCGCCGATGCATTGGTGGCAGGCTTCGGCCGCGTCGAAGGCCGCATCGTGATGGCGGCTGCCGAAGACTTCACCGTGTTAGGCGGATCGATCGGTTCGGGCTCGATGGCCAAGCGCTATCGCATCTGCCAACTCGCGCTGCAAGAGCGCGTCCCGCTCGTCTTCATGCTCGACGGCGCCGGGCACCGCTTGACCGAACCAGGTGGCGGACGAACGCCGAACGATTTGCTGGCGCTGGCCGATTGTGCAGGAAACGTCCCAATGGTGTGCCTGGTACTCGGTGCGTCGGCCGGTCACGGAGCGTTGACGTCGCCGTTGTCGGATTTCACGGTGATGACCGAATCCGCATCGATGTTCACGGGCGGTCCGCCACTGGTCAAAGGGGCTCTGGGAATCGATGTCACCAAGGAACAGCTCGGTGGAGCAGCGATCTGTGAACAGGCTGGAACCGCCCACAACATCGCCGCAGACGACCCGGCCGCGATCGCGCTGGCGAGGCGCTACCTCGCACATTTCCCGCAGAGTCGCTGGGATGTCGCGCCGCGTCGCGAGGGCCCCAACACCGGTGAGCGCCGCTTGGATTCGATCCTGGAGCTGATTCCGCCCGAGGATCGCAAGCCGTACCGGATGAGCCGCGTGTTGAAACTGTTATGCGATGACGGCGATCATCTGGAGGTCCAGCCCCGTTTCGGCGCCTCTCTGATCACATCACTCGCGTTTCTCGGCGGCCGCGCGGTCGCAATCGTGGCCAACGAACCCTGGGTGCGCGCCGGCGCGGTCGATAGCGCCGCGGCCATCAAGGCGATGGATTTCATCGAGACCGCGGACCGCTTCGGTCTGCCGTTGGTGTTCCTCGCCGACAACCCAGGTGTGCTTGCGGGGCCCCAGGCGGAACGCGACGGCATCCTGAAGTGGGGCGGAAAGATGTTCAAGGCGCAACGCCGTGCACGGGTTCCCACACTGCACGTCACGCTGCGCAAGTCCTTCGGTTTCGGATCGACGACGATGGCGCAGAATCCCTTCGACGCGCAGACACTCACCCTGGCCTTTCCGGGCGTCACGATGGGTTCGATGCCCGCCGGTGCCGGCGGGCGGTCGGCGAACCTCGATGCGGACACCCAGGCGCAAGTCGAGTCGGAGCAGCTGGGGGGACCGTGGGGAATGGCGGCGGGGATGGTCTACGACGATGTCATCGACCCGCGCGACCTGCGCAACGCGCTGATCCGAGGCCTCGAGCTCGCCTCCCACCGAAACTAGAAGCCTCCTAGGCACTGCTAGTCGATGTACCCGAGCGCGCGGAGACTCTCGCGCGCTTGCTCTCCGAGGGCCGGGGTCGACGGACGAATTTCCGAGCTGCTTCCGTACCGATCGAGCATCTGGTCGAGCTCCGATTGCAGCGCGTCGACACGGTCGGGGCGTTCGGCACTGCGGTCGACCCGTTCGGCTGGGTCCGAGCGCGTGTCGTAGAGTTCGGTCCGACCATCCGACGTCTGGATCAACTTCTCGTCGCCGATCTGTACGGAGCGGATGCGGTGCTTGAACTTCGCTTCGATTGCGCCCTTGGCACCCTCTGGAAAACGCTGGAGGTAACGAACCGGAAGATACGATTCAGCGAGCACGCCTCGGCCTTGGACCGGCCCGGCTGCAAGGTCCTGGCCGGCGACCAGTGGATCGTTCGACTTCAAACCCGCGGCTGCCAGCATCGTTGAAAACACGTCGACGAGTTGCACAGGGTCGGACCGCACGCTCCCTTCGCTCGCTCCACCCATCTGCGCGGCTGGGAAATGCACCAACAACGGAATCCGAACCGTCGAATCGTAGAGTGAGAAAGCGTGCCCCTGGTGGCCATTGTCACCGAAGTTCTCTCCGTGGTCCGAAGTCACGATCACGAGGCTGTCGTTCCACCAGGTTTGCTGCTTCAGATGTGCGAGCAACTCGCCGACCACCGCGTCGACGTACGCGAGTTCGGCGTCGTAGAGCGCTGCGCGAAGTGCGACGAGTTCGTCGGAGAATCGCGTGGGGTCCAGATACCAACGCAACGCGGAGAATCCGCTGCGCTTGCGAAGCGGATCCGGCAGACCGGGCGCGACGAATCGATCCTGATAGTGCCGAGGCGCTTCGTACGGCCAGTGCGCCTCCATGTAGTTGATGAAGAGAAAGAACGGCGAGTCGTTTTCGGACAGCCAGCGGAAGACCGCTTGATTGGTCGGATGTGGAAACCCCGTTGCGGTCGAAGCCGGTGGTTCAGTCCACATGGGTGCCACGTGTTCGAAGCCCTGGTTCATGTTCGACAGCGACGACACCCACGGGTTGTTCGAAAACGATGCAGTGCGATACCCGTTCGCGGCGAGCAACTCGGCCACTGTCTCCCGATCGTCGTCGAGTCGCTCCCCTTCTGCGGTAGCCCCGTGCCCGATCGAGTACAGGCCAGTAAACAGAGACGCGTGTGATGACACGGTCCAAGATGAAGTTGCGTACGCCCGATCGAATCGGATCGAATCCTCGGCGAACTTTGCCAGGTTCGGCGTAGTGGGTCGCGCGTACCCGTAGGTCGATAGATGATCGGCCCGTGTCGTGTCGATCACGACGAGGACGATGTTGGGAGCAACCGGTTCGGCAGGGGGGCTACATGCGAGCGCGGCACCCACGAGGAGCGCAGAT
>JAJDAM010000877.1 GCA_029261905.1 Deltaproteobacteria bacterium | reverse complement strand
TGCCATCAGTGCGGTCTTTCGGAGCCTCTCGTTGAGGAACCTTTCGTTGAGTTGGCTGGCCATGAACTTGTCCTCCCTAATGTCTACCCGGCTCAAAGTAGGCGCGAATCCGGAGAGCCACTGTGAACTACTTCACAGATCGGGGCAGCTGAGCAGATAATTACCGGATTTTGCGAGAGAAATGCCGAATTCAGCGCCGAATTCGCCGGCGCAGCACCCAGGCCCCCAGCAGCAGGCTCACCGCGACTCCGGTGGCGACGCGGGCAGACGGCGACAAACGGGTCGGGCTCTCGTCTGCCTCCTCGGCTGGGTCCTCATCGGGTCCCTCACCCAGCCCCTCATTGCGCCCACCGGCTGTCCCGGCAGCCTCTTCTGCCCGCCCCGGCAGGCGCGAATTTGCCGTCCGAAACCGAAGCGCGTACAGGCGGGGTTGGGTGACGCCGCCGTCGTCCGAAATCAGTACGAGGCTCTGGTCTCCGGCCTGGAGTCGTGGGCCGAGGGTCATCCCTTCGAAGTTGTCACCGAGCGCGATGCCTTCCCAGAGCAAGCGCTTCTCGACCGTAGCGATCTGTGCGTCCATCAGGCTGGGGAACGTGCTGGTATCGGTTGCCCGGGATCCATCGACCCAATAGATCCGGGAGCGAATGCCACCGCTTCCCATGCCGCGCTCGAGCACCAGCAGACGGCCACCCTCGATCGCGACGAAATCAACGACGCCGCTACGCGCGAACCCGCCCAATGGATCGCCCGGGATCGGGTCCGTCTCGTAGGCCCACTGCGTGCCTGGAATCCAGGCCGTCGGGTCGGTCGTCGAGGGGACGAACTGCTGGAATCGCACCAATGTGCCGCGCTCGGCGCTCGATTTGGGCCCGTCGACCTGCAGCGCCTCTTCGTTGCCAATCCACAGCGCGCCGGCCGGATCGAGGGCCAGTGCCTCCAGGCTCAGGTTGTGGCGCATCCTGGCGAAGACCGGTGGGATTGCGATCGACTGCCGCACCGAACCATCCTCGATGGCGTGTTTTCGAACCGCCGGGCCGACCTCGTCGCAGACCCACACCGCGGAGTGCCCGTCGAACGCGATCCCCTCGGTGTCGCGTGCCGTAGCGAGCTTCGCCGCTCGTTCGACACGCGACGCGGTGATCCATCCCGAGACCGGATCGATGTCGATTTCGAGAGCGAACAGGCGACCCCCGTGATCGCTGACCGCGTAGTAGCGATTCTTCCCTGCATTCTCCTCTTCACTGCCCCCGGCATTCGCCCCGGCATAGGTGATCCCGGAGAGTTCGAACGCTCCACTGGTTCCGCGCGGCAGCTCGATGGCGCCCTGGCCCGGATCTACGATCTCGGCGGCGAAACCGTGCGCGGTACCGGCAAACCCGAATGCGAACAGTGCTGCGGCTACTGATCGATGCATCAGGCTCAGCATTCAGGCTCCCCTATGCTCGGATGAATGCCCCTATCAGAGCCCATATCCATGTCCGCGCAAGCCACGCAGTCGCTTCAGATGCGGTTGTATCAGCAGGCCGCCGCCAGCATCGTGGGTGTACCGGTCTACGCGTGGTTCGCGCGAGGGCGCACGTATTCGATCTTCGTCGCCATCGTGTTGCTGCTCGCGGGGAGCGGAGCCGTCGCCACGGAAGTCCACCTGATCGGCTGGGTGGGTGCCGAACTGGTGCCGTGGATCATCGGGCTGTGGATCGTTGGCTGCCTCTCGGCCACCGTGCACCTCGTCTACCTGGTCCGCGCACGTCTGCGATCTCGGCTGTTTCGCACGTTGATCAGCGTCCCAGGGCAAACGATCATCGCCGCTGGGTTTCTGGCCGGTCCCTGGCAGCTGTTGCTGTGGCCGATTCGCGCGGTCGTTGGCGCTCTCGATTGGAGTGGCGCATTGGCGATGATCCAATGGCTCGATGGGGTCCCCTTTGGGGTCGCGATTGTTTCGATCGCGACCTCGGCGCGTGTCAGGGCCGAGTGGGTTCGCGTGCGTCTCGCGACGGATGGCCCCGAGTCGACCGAGCGCGTCCCGGTCGAGCGGTACCGCCGCCGCCCCGAGTCGCTCGATCGCCCTGGGTTGCGCATCGTGCAGATCTCGGATCCGCACCTGGGACCCTGGCAATCCGTGAGAAGTCTTCAGCGGATCATTGCATCACTGCTCGAGCACGAACCCGACCTGGTGCTTCTGACCGGAGACTTCCTGACCATGGAAGGGCAGGGCACACCGGGAGCGCTCGGGGCCGCTCTCGCGCCGCTGGCATCGATCGCTGATCGCTGCTTTGCAATCTTCGGCAACCACGATCACGAAGCCCCGCAAGAAGTTCGCTCCGCACTCGAGCAAAATGGGATCACGCTACTGGTCGATCAGGAAGCCGTGATCACGACGCCGATCGGGCCGGTCCAACTCGTCGGTGCGGACTACGTGGGCCGGGGCCGCGAAGAGCATCTCGAGCAGCTGCTCGCGCGTTATCCGCGAATCCCGGACCATCACAGGCTGCTGCTGTTGCATGACCCGCTCGGGTTTCACTACCTGGAAAGTGGCGCCGTCGACCTCACGCTTTCGGGTCACACGCACGGTGGACAACTCGGACTGGTGAGCTTCGGCCTCGATTGGACCGTGCTGAAGAGTTCGCGTTGGCCCGACCACGGCCTGTTCGACAAGGGGTCGAATCGGCTCTATGTGCACCGCGGTACCGGCTTCTACGGTTTTCCGCTGCGCATCGGAGTGCCGGGGGAAACCTCGTTGATCGAACTCATTCCGCATTCCCACTGACAGCCCGCGAGCGAATCTCCTCGATCGAAATCAGGTCCCCCGAATCGCATCATCCAAGATCGCGTTCGCGCGATCGCGTGCTTCGTCAAAGGGGTCGATGGCCTCGGCTGGGCGGATCGGTCGTGCGCGCGGAATCAGGAAGAACACCGCCTGCACCAGGAAGAATCCCCAAACCGCCAGAACCACAGACAGTGTCGAGGTGCCGATCAATATGCCGGCGACCGACAACCCGCCCACACCGAGCATCGACTCGATCAGCACGCCGCGCGCGAATGCGCGCGGGTACGCGATCCCGCTGCGCGCGAGTCCGAGCGCGAGTGCCGACACGAACAGTGCTTCCCGTGGAGAAGCGTCCAGTGCGACGACCCCGGCAATCAGTCCCGCCGCGAGCATCGCAGCGGCGGCTCCGCGCCGCCGTGTTTCCGCGAGCCCTACGAGATAGATCGGAATTGCGCACGCCGCGAAGCCGACCAACGACCATTCGACACCGAATCGTGACGACAGAATCAACGCGAACACAGCAAACGCCGCCGCCGCCACACCACCAAACAACACGCTCTGGGAGAAAGTGTTCCATCTCATCGTTGGACACCCCGGGTTCCCTTGCGACGCAGCAGTTCCATCTCCACTTCTTCCTCGGCCACGATGGCATCGAGCACGTCGGTTGCTCGCTGCGTCCGCGGCTCTGGTGTCGCCAGTTGTGCGTGAACCCGAGCGCGGAGCTGTTCGAAGTCGGCTTCCTGGAGTGTCAGTTTCTCTCGAATGCGTTGGCGTTCGTCGCCGAGTTCCTTCGTTCGCGAAGTCAGCGCGGTCAGCTCGCGTTGCAGCGGGATCAGCTTGCGAATCGCAAATCGCGCCAGGTCGTCGCGGTCTTCGGCCAATGCGAGTTCGGAATCTCGTTCGATTCGCGACAGCGCGTTCTCGATTCGCTCAGTGGTCTCTGCGATCCGCCGCTGCTCGTCGCACAGTGCTTCGGAGCGAGCGCGTTTGTGTTGGAGCTCGAGTTCCGCCTCGCGCAGGTGCTGTTTGAGCAGCAGGTTTCGGTCTTCCAGTGACTCCACCAGTCCATGTGCATCGGCGGCGATGAGTCGGTTGATGCGGTGAAGCAATCGAATGGCCATGGGGTACTCCTCGTGCGCGAAATCGCGCATCTCGAACGGTTGGCGAAATGGGTTGAGAAAAGTCGGGGGAGATCCCGAGGTACTTCTGCGAAGTACCTCGGAAAGTTCGAATGAACTATTTCCGACTCCCTTCACGGCGCGTCTCGTACGATTGGCTGTGCAGCGACTTGCCGAGCAGGTTCTGCTTTTTCTTCTGCTCGTTGCCGGAGAATGCCTTCTCGATCGAGTCTTCGAGCTCGAGCGCTTCGTCGAGTTGCGCTGCCACGCGCGGCGACGCCGCCACCCGATTCAGTGCCTGGTTGCGCGAGCGGAACTCGCGAACTGCGAGTTTGGCATCGTCCTGTCGACCGCTCTTCACGTGCTCGGCGACCTGCTCGTACAGATCGTTGTATTCCTCGACCACCACCGATTTCGCCCAGCGGTCGACATCCAGGCTCGCGAAGAAGTCCTTCTCCGCCTCGACACGCGCGATCTTCGGCAGTTCGTCCAGCGTCAGATGTTTCACGGATCCATCGGAGGTATACGAGAGCTGGATCGTTCCGAGTGCGGTCGATTTCGAAGGTTCGGTCGGCACGCGAAACGTCAGCCAGACATGACGCTTCTGGCTGGCAAACAGCGATCCGGGTCGAAAGTGCACCGTCGAGCCGGATCGCTGCAGCGGATACCCAGAGGCATCCACCACGGTCACGCCGTCGGCCGTTTCAATGCGGACATCGAGGCCGGATGCCACGGTTTCGTTGGCCGTTTCGAACTCGTTCGAGAAGACCTCGGCGAGGTTCCGGGTATCGGCCAGGTAGTAGTAATTTCCCGTGCCTGCATCGGAAAGCAGCGCCATCAGGCTCTCGTCGAAGTCGCTGCCGACGCCAACGGTCGACAACGCGTATTCGCCCTGGGCAGCGCGCATCGCTTTCGCGCGCAACTCGGGGTGTGATTCGGCGGCGAGTCCGTCGGAAATCAGGATCGCGCGGGGGGCGCGGTGGGAAGCGCGCGCGGTGTCGATCTCGTTGAATGCCAGGTCGAGGGCGGGGCCCATGTAGGTCCCACCGCCGGCGCCGATCGAGCCGATCGTTTCGCGCCATGAGGCGACCGCACGCGGGGTCGCGTGCGTGAGCGGGATCGTCAGTTCGGAGCCAGCCGAAAACGTGACCAGCGAGAAGCGGTCTTCGGGCCCGAGCTGTGAGATCAACTGCTGAACGGCGATACGGGCGTCGGCGATCTTCTGGCCCTGCATCGAGCCGGATCGATCCAGCACGACGACGAGATC
>JAJDAM010000876.1 GCA_029261905.1 Deltaproteobacteria bacterium | reverse complement strand
GCCTCGGCGTCGATCCCGCGTGCGAGCCCCGAAATGACGACGACCCCAGCCGCTGCCAGATCGGCCGCCATCTTCCGGGCAACCCGCTTTCCATACACGGTGGCCGCCCGCGAGCCAACGATCGCGACAGCCGGTCGGCTCAACAGTTCCGGCTGGCCGCGAACCAGCAGAAGCAGCGCGGGATCGCTCAGCGCTGCGAGGCATTTCGGATACATCGGCGAGTCGACCGGCAGCGCCACCGCCTCTGCACGGGCGAGCGCGTCGATATCCGCCTCGGAACTACCGCTCCCGACGTCGACCCTTCGCCGACTCTTCGATCCGCGAACCAACCGGGCCGAGACCCGCAGCGCTGTTCGCGGATCGCCAAACTCGCGGATCGCAGCGACCGCGAGTTCGGGCTGCAGCGCCATGCCGCGCTGAAACGCCAACCAATCGCCGAGCAGCGAGCGCGTGCCGAGGTCGGACGGGACCAACACGCTTGCGCGCTCGGCATCGCCGAAGTCGTGTTGGGATGCCGCTCGTTTCGAGGGCTGGTTCGAGGGCTGATGCGAGGGCTGGTGTTTCGAGAAGGGTTGCTTCGGGCCCGAATGCAAAGTGGGTTCCCCGGGACCGGGGAACCCACTGATAGCTGCTTGACCGGCCCTCTTGCAACCGGCCGGATCGACGAAGACCCGCTACTGCTCCATCGATGCCGAATCCATCGACGCCGGATCCATCGAAGCGGGAGCAAACGCGGACGCACTGCGGAAGCGATCGCCACGAGCGATTTCGGTCTCGGTGTGTGTGATCAACGCGACCGATGTCTCCGGTCGTGTCGTGACCACCAGTAGATCGGCGATCCGTCGATCCGGAATCTCCACTCGTACGTCGCGCGCATTTTCGCGTGCATCCCAACCCTCGCGATAGACCGCCAGCTCGTTGCCGATTGCCAGACCGTCCATCTCTCCCCGGTTGAGGTAGACGAGGTCCGAAGTCGACATCAGCCCACGCCCGTTCGGAAGGAACGCGATTTGCCCTTCGACGCCGCCCGGAGATCCAACGACCTCGATTTCGAGATTCACCGCGATGCGCGGAATGATTCGGTCTCCCGCTTCGATCTCGGCGTTGGATTGTCGGATCTCGACGATCGAGGTCTCGGGCGCCGGCTTGGTCACCTCCGCCCAGCCGAGAACGTTGACGTGATAGCCGAGCAACCGACCGGTGTCGGGGTCAAAGATTTTTGCGTCCGTTCGAAAGATCGTGAACTGGTCGCCAACCGAGACCTCGGATTCTCCCAAACCGATGTAGATCTCGTCAGGCTGTACCATCATGACGCGCGCCGATACCGAATCGATCACGCTCGCTGACGTTTCCAGCTCCTGGGACGTTACGAATCCACCGGATTCGGCAAAGGACACCCGGAAGGTCCGCGGCAACGGGTCGCCCTCGGGTTCGTCCTCGAGCGCGGCCGGCATGTCGGTCGGCGTGGGTCCTCCGGCAAGAAGCTGTTCAGCTTCCTCTGCGGTCACACGTCGCATCTCGTAGCGAGAGATCCAGATCCGGTCTTTCGGCAGGATCAGGTGGGGATTCTGGATGTCTCGGTTGTCCGTCCAGATCGACGGCCATACCCATGGCGTGCCGAGGTAGGCGTCCGAGATATCCCACAGCGTGTCGCCATCCACGACGATGTGAATGCGTCCCTGACGTCCCTGATCGTCGTAACCGATCTCTCCCAGAGCGACCGAACGCGCCGGTTGGGAAATCGGCGCGACCGTCTCCGGCTCCGTTTCGTCTGGCACGGGGAAATCGGAGTCCGCGTACGACTCCGCACCCGGTGTGGGCTCGCCCATGGGCTCAGCTTCTTCGCCGGGCGTCGCTTCGATCGGCGGAGCGTCGGCACTGCCGACCTCGACCTGATCGGCATCGGCCCCGGCCGATGTGGTGGTGTCGTTCGCCTGCGCGGGCGAAAGCGCCACCAGCAGCAACGCGCAGACTGCGCCAAGAACCCCAGGAATCCTGGACATCATCGCCTCCCTCCGACCCGTCCCCGCGGGAAGCCTCGATTGGCCTTCCCAGAGCACAGGTAGTCGCACCCATATCGACCGAGCAGGCTAAACGCTTGATATTCGGAGGGACTTCGAATGAGAAAAGGCCGCCGATGCCGCCAGAAAAAGAGTCGGTTGTGTCCCCGAAACCGCGAACGGGTTGCGAGCTAGCTCTGATCCGTCGCCAGGCGAGTCGCCATCTCTCGCAACGGCTTGGCCCATTCGGGATCCGGCAGAGCCGCTTCGCCGCTCTTGCGTCTGGCGCTCGCTCGATCGTCGAGGTCCGACAGCGATCGGCTCAGCGCCTCACTGGCGTCGGCTTTCGAACCATCCAACTCGTACGCAAGCGCGAGATGGTGCCGAATCGTCGCGAGCGTCGCGGGATCGGCCTCGGCACCACTGGCCTCCGCCTCTTTCAAATAGCTGATCGCGGCGGACGCGATCCCGCGTTTGAACAGCACCCAGCCAAGCGTGTCGGCGGCGTTGTGGCTGTCCGGCAGGGCGGCCTTCGCCTCCTGCGCCAAGTCGAGAGCGCGGTCCAGGTTTTCTCCCGCCTCGGCATAGATGTAGGCGAGATTGTTCTTGGCCTCTGCCAGGTCGGGACCGTATTTGATCGCGTCCTCGTAGCGCGCGATCGCCTTGTCGCGTGCGCCGCCGTACTGATACAGGATGCCGAGGAAGTGATGCAGATTCGGATCCTCGGGGCGGACCTTCACGGCATCTTCGTAGGTCTTTACGGCCTCGGGCAGCCGGCCGGTGCGCGCGAACAAGCGCGCCAGGTGCTCATAGCCAGCGACATCGGACGGATCGATTTCAATGGCTTTCTTGAACGCCGCCTCGGCGTCCGCCTGGCGCTTGTCGATCAGCGCCACGACACCTACGAGAAGTCGAAGGCGCGCGTTGTCGGGTTCGACCTCGACTGCCTTGCTGATCCGCTCGATGGAATCCTGGAACCGATCGTCTTGACGATCGAGACGCAACAGGTTGCGAAGAATGTCGTGGTGAGTCGGATTCACCTCGAGCGCTCGATTCAGGTAGTCGCGCGCGACCTCGCGATCGCCGTTTCGAAGGTGAACGCGCCCAATCGCGAACAGGACATCGACGCTGCGGTCCTCCTCGGAAATCTGTTCGAGTTCTGCCAGCGCTTCCTGCGTTCGCTTGAGGATCACCAGGCTCTGCGCAACGAGGATTCGCGTGTCGACTGAATCGGGACGTTCTCTCAGATAGCGGCGCCCCTCTTCGATCGCGTATTCGTGCTCGTAGAGCGATGCGTGAACACGCGCCAACACGCGGCGGGCTTCGAGCAGACCGG
>JAJDAM010000875.1 GCA_029261905.1 Deltaproteobacteria bacterium | reverse complement strand
ATCGCCGATTCGATCGAAACCGTGATGTGTGCGCAGTGGTACGACGCGAATATCTCGTTGCCCGGGTGCGACAAGAACATGCCCGGCACGTTGATCGCGATGGCGCGTGTGAACAGGCCCTCCTTGATGGTCTACGGCGGCACCATCAAGCCGGGCAAGACTCGCAGTGGCGATACACTCGACATCGTCTCGGCGTTCGAAAGTTACGGCCAGTACATCGCGGGAAGTATCGATGAGCAGACACGCAGCGAGATCGTGCGCAACGCCTGCCCGGGTGCCGGCGCGTGCGGCGGGATGTACACCGCGAACACGATGGCCTGCGCGATCGAAGCACTCGGAATGAGCTTGCCGTACAGCTCCTCGAGCCCGGCCGAAGACCCGACCAAGCTCGAGGAGTGCCGGCGAGCGGGCGCGGCCATCGCTTTGCTGTTGGAAAAGGACATCAAGCCCAGCGACATCATGACGCCGGCAGCGTTTCGAAATGCGATGGCGATCGTGATGGTGCTCGGCGGCTCGACGAACGCCGTACTTCATCTGCTTGCGATCGCGCATGCGGCCGGAGTTCCTCTTGCGATCGATGATTTCCAGCAAGTCAGCGATCGCCTGCCGTATCTCGCGGATTTGAAGCCCAGCGGTCAGTACGTGATGGAAGATCTGCACAAAGTCGGGGGCACGCCGGGAGTGATGAAGTTGATGCTCGAAAACGGTGCGCTCGAAGGCGATTGCCTGACGGTGACAGGAAGGACCCTGGCCGAAAATCTCGCAGACCTGCCTCCGCTCGCCGAAGGCCAGAAGGTGATCCGTCCATTTGGCGACCCCATCCAGCCCAACGGTCACATCCAGATCTTGCGGGGAAGTCTGGCACCGGAGGGATCGGTCGGGAAGATCACGGGCAAGGAGGGGTATCTGTTTTCCGGTCCGGCCAGGGCGTTCGATTGCGAAGAGGACATGCTCGCCGCGGTAGAGGCCAACCAGATCCAGGCCGGCGATGTGATCGTGATTCGCTACGAGGGGCCGCGAGGAGGACCCGGGATGCCCGAGATGTTGACACCGACATCGATGCTGATGGGCGCCGGTCTCGGAGCGGATGTTGCGTTGATCACCGACGGGCGATTTTCCGGCGGTTCTCACGGGTTCCTGATTGGGCACGTGGTTCCAGAAGCGCAGGAAGGTGGCCCGATTGCACTGGTGGTCGACGGTGACATCATCACGATCGACGCAAAGAAGGGCGTGATCGAGCTCGAAGTCAGCGAAGCGGAAATCGAGCGGAGACGGGCGCAATGGATCGCCCCCCCGCTCAAGGTCACACGCGGAACGCTCGCGAAATACATCCGCTGCGTCAGCTCCGCGTCTCTCGGCTGTGTCACGGACGGATTCGAGTAGGACATCGGGTCGGCGTCGGGTCGAACCGCTCTCAGCGAGTCTGATAAACCATCCAGGCCCGATGCGTGATGAGAATCATCGCGACGCTGAAGAGAGACACCGTGGGATAAGCGTATCGCGTGCTGAACGCCGGAAACGATGACGCATCCACCATCGTCAACAGCGCCAGCCTGCTCGCGACTGCGACTCCCACCAACGCGATCGCGACGAGTGCCGCATCCCACTGACGCCCACGGGCTCCCGAGGCGATCAAACCGACCAGTGAGGTCACTCCGGCCAGGGCCGCAAGACGGATGAGCCACGCATGGGCGCTCCAGAGCCCGCCGCGCAATCGCCCCCGCACTCCACCGGTTGGCCGGGGCATTTCCCATGCTTCCGTCTCGAGCGACACACCGTCGACCTCCGCGACATCGCCGAGAAGCGGAATCGGTGCGCGCGTGATTGCACCCGACGCGCGATCGAACTCGACGATCGGATAGCGCGAAAGGGGTCGCCTGTCGGGTTGTTCGACGTCGAAGCGGATCCGAAACCCGCTCCTAGACTCCCCGACTACAGGCTCGAGCGGAGCGTCGGATTTCCGACCCGCAACGTCGAGTCGGGCGGCGACGATCGGGTCGGTCGGCGCTTCGGCCCATACCACGATGTGATCGCGTGCCAGGTGGGCCAGATCGATGCGGCGGTTCGCGATGCGGTCGAATTTCTGTTGCAGGTCGGCAGGAATGTTCGGAGCGTCCCGAGCCGGCGCTCGATCTCGTATCCCGCCGCTACTGGCCATGCGGCCGAGCACCCGTCCGAGCGAGCCGATCAGATGTGGGAGATAGGTTTCCGGGTAGGGATGCAGGAAGCTCGACAGAGACTCGTGACACTGCAGGGTGCCATTGTTGCACGCGTTCTCCAGTTCGCGTGCGATCTGCGCCAACCCAGCGTCCAGCGACGCAGCGCCGCTGCTGTCGACCTGACCCGCAACGGCCTCACGGAGGATCCAGCGAAAGTAGCCGCCCGCAATGTCGTCGCAGACCTCGTCCATGTTGCAACTGACGCCCCGGGCCCAGCTGGGTGCCTCCAGTACGGGGCGCAACGCGGCAAACGACGGACTGACCGCGTAGGCACGTTCCCGCACCTCGGATGGCACGGGGACCCGGCGCCGCGGCCTCTGCTGGACGATCGACAACAGCGCCCGGTTCGCGGCCGCGAAGCCGGGCGCTTTGTAGTCCGATGTTCGCCAGACGCCGTAGTGGTTGTAGTTGTTCGCTGCGACCGAGCCGACGACGATCCCGATCCCAACCGCGAAGACCGTGAGTGCTGCGAGACAACGGGCGAGCGGCAACGCGATCGATTGCATTTTCTTGTGCGCCAACCCGAAATCGCACGCGACGAACGCCAGCACCCAAACGACGATCAGCGGTTGTTCGGGGCGCGTCACCCACAGAACTCCCAGCGCGACCGATGTCCACGTCAAATGGACCCAGCGCCAAACCTCCTTTCGCGCGGTCAGGCTGAACAGCATGCCGGCAAGCGACGCGATCAGGATCGCCGCGTAGAAGCTCGAAGGCAGCAGATCGTTGAGCGTGAGCATCCCGTGCGGCTGAAGCGCGAGGATGGCGAACCCGAGGCCCGCCAGCCCAGCGGGAAGTCCGGTGCGCATCAATCCCAGGCACAACAGCAGGCTCGCGACGATCAACAGCAGTTCGTTCGCAGTCCTGAGCGGAATTCCGGTGAGGTGCACGCCCGCGATCCAGGACGAATATCCCACGTCGCGTGCGAGGGTCATGACGTCGAATGGGCCCAACCAATCGCCTGCGACGATCGACTCGGCCATCTCGAGGTACCGGATCTGATCGTATGGGTTCGCTCGCGCGATGATTTCGTCGGAGAACGAGAGCCAGAGCTGGAGAGCGCAAACGACGGCGACGATCACGCCGAAGAGAGGCACGCCAAAGAGCGGCGACGCCGAGACGGCTGCGCGTGAAGCGCTCGTGTTACTGGCCCTTGAACTCAGGCCGTCGTTTCTCGAGAAAGGCAGCAATCCCTTCACGGCCGTCGGCGTTCTCGGTCATGCTCGCGATGGCCTTCGTCTCGGCATCCATCTGGGGCTCGAGTTCGGAATTCGCGCCGTCGATCAGCAGCCGCTTGGCTGCGCCGAATGCGAGCGTCGGACCTCGGCTCAATCGGGTCGCGAGTTTCTCGGCCTCGGCCATCAGTTCGTCATCCGGAACCACCGCCTGCACGAGACCCCACTCCATCGCTTCGCCCGATGACAGGCGCCGATTGGTGAGGATCAGTTCTCTTGCGCGTCGCTCTCCAACTGCCCGGGGCAGGTAGTAGGTCGAACTGCCATCCGGGGTGAGGCCCGCGGCCGTATAGGCCATCGTGAAACTCGCCGATTCTGCTGCGATCGCGAGGTCGCTCATGCAGACCAGGCTGAGGCCGGCGCCGGCAGCAGCTCCGTTGACCGCAACGACTAGCGGAGCATTCATGCGTGCCAGCTTCGCGATCGCGGCGTGCAGAGTCTCGGCAAGCTGTGTCAGATGAGCGGCGACCTGATCTCCCGCGTCGGCGAAGCTACGCAGGTCCCCGCCGGCGGAGAACATCTTGCCAGAGCCGGTCATCAATACCGCGCGAATCGATGGATCCTCCGAACAGGTCGTCGCGGCCTCGAGGAGTTCCTTGACCAGGTCCAGATCGAGCGCGTTGGCTGCCTTGGGTCGATCGAGGGTCAAGCGAGCCAGTCCGTCGCTCACTTCGAATTGGATGTTGTTGAATGCCATCGATGGTTTCTCGTGTGGTTCCCAGCTCAGGTGAGTGATCGGGCGACAACAGTAGCAACCCACAGAACCCAAAACGGTATGCGATTTTCGTATTTGTCGAAATCTACAATCACACGATCACGGATATTCGAGATTGATCGGAAGTCGCGGCCGGACGATGAACACAGTGATGTCATGTGCGGCTAAAGACTCCAACGGGTTGATCCTCGTGGTGGACGATGATCGGTTGATCCGGGCCATCGCGCGTGAAGCGCTCGAAAACGAGGGATACGCGGTCATCGAAGCCGCTGACGCTTCCAAGGCTCTTGCGATCTGCGCGAAGCGCCCCCCCGATCTCGTGCTGCTCGAGCTTTCGCTGCCCGGCATGGGCCGAGTCGAAGCGAGCGAGGGCGAATCGGATCAAGTCGAATCGGATGAGGTCGAATCCAGCGGGATCGAATCCGGTGGGGTCGAGTTCTGTCGCCGCCTCCGGTCGCTCGAGCGTGAATCCGGCGCGTTTGCGGCGACCCATACACCCGTGTTGGTGATGACCTCGCCGGATCGCATGGATCCGACCCACGAAGCACTCGAGGCTGGTGCGTCGGATTTCATCACCAAACCCATCCGCTGGCCGCTACTCGCGACCCGGGTCGCCTACCTGATGAGCGCGAGCAGCGATCTAGGCGAAGTACGACGGGGTGCCGCTTCGCTTGCGACCGCAGCGAGAATCGCGGGGCTCGGAAGCTGGGAGTGGCGAACTTCGAACAAGGAGATGCACTGGTCGCCAGTGGTCTTCCAGGTCTTCGGTTTGGATCCAATCGTGACTGAAGCGAGTTACGGGCAGTTCTGGCAATCGGTTCACCCGGATGATCGCGAAGAATCCCGTGAGCAGGTCGCTGAGGCCCTCGCCTCGGACGGCAATTTCGCGATCCAGCAGCGCATCGTACTGCCAAGCGGGCATGTTCGATACGTGCAGCTACGTGGCGAATCCATCCGTGGTCATGACGATGAAGATTCATTCGTTGCCGGTACGATTCAAGATGTCACCGAACAGGTCGAATCGGAAAGGCAGATCCGATATCTGGCAAACTTCGATGGCCTCACGGGCCTCGCGAATCGGCGATACTTCAACGAGCAACTCGAGAGAGAAATCACCGAGGCGCGCGAGAGCGGCTCACTGCTGGCGCTTCTCTACATCGACCTCGATCGCTTCAAGCGAGTCAACGATTCTCTTGGCCACTCGGTCGGAGACCGGATCCTGCAGGTCGTCGCGGAACGATTGAGTGAATACGTTCGTCGCAACGATACAGTCGCGCGGTTCGAGATGGAGGAGCTACCGCAGATCGATCTGGAATCTGCAGTGTCGCGGCTCGGTGGAGACGAATTTTCGGTCCTGCTGCCGAGAATTCGTGAGCCGGGTGTGGTTGGAGATGTCGCCGCCCGGTTGATTGGCGAGCTCACGGCGCCGATTTGCGTGGACGAACACGAAGTCACGGTCACAGCCAGTATCGGAATCGCGGTCTTCCCCAACGATGCAGGGCACCCCGATTCGCTGCTTCAATTTGCGGATCGTGCGATGTACGCCGCGAAGCAGTCTGGACGCAGCGGGTATCGCTACTACACCCCTTCGATGGACGCGGCGACCAATCGCCGGTTCATGCTCGAACGGCAACTTCGCGGAGCCATCGAGCGCGACGAGCTGCGATTGCACTACCAACCCAAGGTCGACATCATCACGCGTCGCGTCGTGGGCATGGAGGGGCTGCTGCGCTGGACGAACGAGGAACTGGGTTCGGTGTCGCCCGCCGAGGTCATTCCCGTGTGCGAAGAGACGGGGTTGATCGGTCCGATCGGCGAGTGGGAGTTGCGGACCGCGAGACGACAGAACAAGACGTGGCAGGAAGCGGGGTTCGAACCGATCCGCGTCGCAGTCAACGCCTCGATCGTGCAGTTTCAGAGGCAGAACGTCGGCTCGATGATCGCGGCCGTCCTGCAGGAAACCTGTCTCGACCCATCCCATCTGGAAATCGAGATCACAGAGAGTGTGATGCTGAACGACGCAGAAGCGATCGCAGTGGTGTTGCGAGATCTGCGTCACATGGGCGTCAAGGTCGCGCTCGACGATTTCGGTACCGGCTACTCGTCGCTGAGCTTCATCGCCAACTTTCCGCTCGACTCATTGAAGATGGATCGCTCCTTCGTACGCGACGCGGATTCGGATTCCGCGACGGGCGCGATTACGACGGCCGTCATCAGCATGGCACAGGGACTGGGTCTGAAGGTCGTGGCCGAAGGGGTCGACCTCGAAGCCCAAGCGGTGTTCCTCGGAGAACACGGCTGTGATGAAATGCAGGGGTTCCTGTTCAGTGGGCCGGTGCCGGCGGAGGAATTCGAGCAGTTCCTGAGCCGGGTCAGCTCGGACTGATCAGTTCGCCGGTCTCTTCGATGAAGTTCACGATCTCATCGGGTTTCCAACGACCCGGCAGCAGCGAGATGATCCGGTCTACGCCGAGTTCCTCGAATTGTTGAACAGTACCCGCGTTCATCGGCGCGAGTGGAGCCACGCTGATCTCGAGTTCGCCCAGCTCTGGCGGCCTTGGGTACTTGCGGCTGGCTGCCTGGATGCCTTCGATACACTCGCGCGTCTTGTTCGCATCGAGGGCGAAGCCGAACCAGCCGTTGCCGTGTTCGACCGCGCGTCGCCACGCCGCCGGGCTATTTCCGCCGATGACGATGGGAGGCCCTCCGGGTTGGATCGGGCCCGGCTTGGCTTGAACTCCGGAAAATCGCGCGAACTCACCTTCGAAGTTCGGTTCGGATTGGTTCCAAATCGATCGAATGGCTCGGATGTATTCGTCCGTGCGTTCGCCGCGCCTCTCGAACGGAACCCCGAGTGCATCGAACTCTGCACGCAGGTAACCGACCCCGACGCCAAACAGCAGCCGACCGCGCGACACCACATCGAGACTGGCCAACTCCTTCGCGAGCACCAACGGGTTTCTTTGCGGCAAGATGATGATTCCGGTTCCGAGTCGAAGCGAGGTGGTGTTCGCGGCGATATAGGACAGCACGATCAGCGGATCGAGCATCTCGAAGTGGGGCGGGACCGGCGAAGGCGGACTCTGCGGATCCGGAAGTACGACGTGCTCGCCGCTCCAAACCGAATCGAATCCAGCGGCCTCCGCTGCCCGCGATACCCGCACCGCGACCTCGGGGTCGCTGCAATTCCCGGAGCCGATCCCGAAGAGTCCGAACTTCACTGCGAGTCCTCCGTTTCGTGTTAGCTTTCCGGCTGCGCAAAGCGATCGAGACAAAGCGATCGAGTCGCTGCGATACTGCGTCTGGCGCTCAGTCGAATCACGAATCGATCTGACACGATGCCGGACACAATCCCGGACACCAGGCCGGAAACAAGGTCAAGCACGAGACCAGGCACCGAGAAAGGACCCGAATCCGCGATGACGACCGTGTCGATTGTAATTCCCTGTTTCAACGAAATCACCACCCTCGAGCAGATCATCGATGCTGTGTTGGCTTCTCCAATTCAGGGCAAAGAGATCATTGTCGTCGACGACGCATCGACTGACGGAACCAGCGAACTGATTCGGGACAAAGTGGAATCGCGCGTCTCACATGTGGTCTACCACGAGCAGAACCAGGGCAAGGG
>JAJDAM010000874.1 GCA_029261905.1 Deltaproteobacteria bacterium | reverse complement strand
ACCAGCGCATCGAGTCGCCGCTCAGCAGATATCCTTCGGCGTTCTCGCTGTATGACGGGGTATCGAAGGAGTGGTCGGTCACGGGATACACGAGCATCTGGTGACGCAACGCCGGCCCGCCTCGCTCACGGGCCATCAGTGCAACCGCTGCGGCGAGGTTTCCACCGGCACTGTCGCCACCGACCGCGATGCGTGCGGGGTCGGCATCGATGCTCGCGGCATTCGCCGCAACCCATCGCGTCGCGGCAAAGCAATCTTCGGGTGCAGCGGGAAACGGGTGCTCCGGAGCGAGCCGATAATCGACCGACACCACAACGCATCCCACCCGGTTGGCCAACGTCCTACAAATGTCATCGTGGCTGTCCAGGCTGCAGATCACCCAGCCGCCGCCGTGAAAGAACACCAAGACGGCGAACGGTCCTGTCCCGTCGGGCGTATAGATCCGAACCGGAATGGGGCCATCGGGCCCGGGGATGGTTCGGTCGTCGACTGCGGCGATCGCCTCAGCGGATGGAACGATGCCTGCTGCGGTCAAGTTCCGCGCAGTCTCGGGGTCGACTGTCGCGAAATCGGGCATCCCTGCAGCTTCGAGTTGTTCGAGCACGAATTTCGCCTGCGGATCGAGGGGCATTGGTTCTCCTGGGTCAAAGTCCGGGGTCAACTGATCGGGCCAATATCGATAGGCCAACGCCAGGACATCCGCGTCGCGAATCGGCCACGTCTATTGTGGCACGAGGCCTTAGAATACAGTGGCCCTTGCCGGGCGCGACGCGGGAGGACCTTTTGACCTCGAGACCGACATGAGCTTCACGACCCGACCGACGCTACGGGGCTACGGCGGCGCGGTCAGCGCAGGCCACTACCTCGCGACCCAGATCGGCGCGCAACAACTGGCTGCGGGCGGCAACGCCGCCGACGCCGCCTGTGCGATGGGTTTCGCGCTGCAGGTGCTCGAGCCTACCCAGAATGGTCCGGCTGGCGAAGTCCCGATCCTCGTCTATCACGCGGCAGAGGATCGGACCTATGCGATTTCCGGTCAGGGCACCGCCCCGGCGGCGGCGAATATCGAAACCATGCAGGGGCTCGGCATCGATCGAATCCCCCCGGATGGATTTCTGGCAGCGACGGTTCCGGCTGCACTCGATGCCTGGTGTCGACTGCTGGAGCAATTCGGCACACGGAGCCTGGCGGATGTCGTGTCGCCCGCGAAAGCGCTGGCCCATCACGGATTCCCGATGTATCGCTTCTTGCAGGCGGTACTGCAGTTTGTTTCCCGACGCTTCGAGACGGAATGGCCGAGCAGTGCGGCGATCTACTGTCCGATTCGCGAGATCGGCCAACGACAGAAGAATCCTGCATTGGCGAACTTCTTGGGCGGCTTGATCGACGCAGAACGCGCCGCAGTTGGTGGACGAGACGCTGGGATCCGAGCCGCCCGCGATTCGTTTTACCGGGGCCGAACGGCGGAACAGATCGACAGCTTCCTGCGCGATCCGATTCGCGACGTCACTGGCCGCAAACACGCTGGCCTGCTCACCGCCGATGACCTCGCCGCCTACTCCGGACGCGTCGAGCAGCCGATTTCGGTCGGTTATCGGGGATCCGAGGTCTGGAAGTGCGGGCCCTGGACGCAGGGACCGGTTTTCTTGCAACAGCTCCGGTTGCTCGAGGGGTTCGATCTGTCCGCGATGGGGCGGGGCAGCGTCGACTCGATCCACACCTGGATCGAGTGCGCGAAGCTCGCGTACGCCGATCGCGACGCGAACTACGCCGACCCGGATTTCGCCGATGTGCCGCTCGAACGGCTGTTGTCGCAATCGTATGCGACCGAGCGGCGGCAGCTCGTCGACCCCAACCACGCTTCACTCGAACTCAGACCCGGCATCGGCCGACTGCCGGAAGGCTGGCCATTGCTGTCGAAGCCCGGGGCGGCGTCCACGATCGAACCCCAGGCATTGGCCGCCGCCGAAGGGCGCCGCGACACCACCCAACTCGTGGCCGCCGATGCTTTCGGAAATCTGATCTGCGCCACTCCGAGCGGTGGCTGGCTCCCGAGTTCGCCGGTGATCCCGGAGCTCGGCTTTCCGATCGGCACGAGAGCGCAGATGTTTGCACTCGATCCGAATCACCCCAACGCGCTCGAGCCCGGCAAGAGGCCGCGCACCACGTTGACTCCTTCGTTGGCGCGGCTGCCCGATGGGCGAATCATGGCCTTTGGAACCCCTGGCGGCGATCAGCAGGACCAATGGACTGCGCAGTTCTACCTAGACTTGATCGATCACGGCATCGACGATCTGCAACTCGCAATCGATCAGCCCACGGTACACAGCCTCCACATGCCGAGTTCGTTCTACCCGCGTCACGCAGAGTTGGGGGTTGTCGCTGCCGAAAACCGAATCCCCGCAGAGACCCTTTCGCAGCTGGAAGATCGCGGACATCGAGTGCAACGCGGCCAGGCCTGGGAACATGGCAGAGTACTCGCAGTGACCAGCCGTCCCGACACAGGCCAGCAAGAGGCCGCCGCCTCGCCCCGTTTCGGCGTCGCCTATGCGGCCGTGCTCCCCTGAATCAGATCTCGAATTCGAGATCCAGAAAACAAACCCCGTATCACCCGCGCCTTGGCCTCCTTCCGATCTCGGTTGGAATGACGAAATTTTACGCGGGGGGTTGTCACACCCTGCGTGAACACCGTAGCGTGGGGTCGTTCGAGCCTGTCGGGTGCGATGAATGTCGGATTCCTGGAAAACTAAGGCAGAACTGATCGGCGAACTCAACGCCTTGCGCGCTCGGGTCGCGAGTCTGTCGGCCAGCGACGGCACAGATAACACATTGATGTTTGGTTCGCGCAGCAGCGAAGTCGATGAGTTCCTCGCGAACGCGCGAGCCGTTGTCGCAGAAACCGATGACGAAGGTCGATTGTTATTCGTTTCGCCAACGATCACCGACGTGTTGGGCTACACCGCAGAGGATTTCGTCGGGAAGTCGATGTTCGATTGGTTCGACGATCCCACCCGCGTCGCCGCGCTCGACCAGTTCATGTCGATCATGCATGCCGGTGTCACCACGCGATCGATCTATCAGGGACGTCACGCGGAGGGCCGCTCGGTCTGGCTCGAGACGGTGAGCAGCCCCTTCCGCGCCAGTGACGGCCGACTCCGTGCGATCTCGGTGACCCACGATGTCAGCCGCTTGAAAGAGGCCGGAGACGAACTTCTCCGCAGCGAGGACAGATACCGTGCGATCGCCGAGAACGCCTCGGACCTGATCGTCGAAGTCGATCGCGAAGGGCGCATGTTGTTCGCCAGCGCGAACAGCGAAGCGATCGTCGGTAGAGCACCCGAAGCATTGATTGGACGTACACTGTCCGACATCGGCTTTTCCGATCAGGTCCACCCCGAAGATCGCGCCGACCTGATTTCGTCCCTTCGCGCTGGGGCACCCTCTTCTTCTGGCGAAGGACGCGAAGTCGAGTTTCGCTACCGCCATCCGGACGACAGCTGGCATTGGATTCACGCGAAAGCCCAGGTCTACAAGCGCAATGACGGTGCGACCCGGGGCGTGATCGTGGCGCGCGACATCACGGAACGAGTTCGAGCGCAAGAAGAGCTGCGCCGCAGCGAGGAACGCTATCGGCTCGTCGCCGAAGCCAGTCACGACATCATTTCGGAGCTGGACTCGAACGGGCAGTTGATCTACTCGAGTCCGAATGTGGAAGAGCTGCTGGGCTACAGCATCGACGATGTGATCGGGAGCCATCCGTTCGGAGTGGTTCATCGTGACGAAGTCGACGGCCTGGTAGAGGAATTTGCATCCGGCAAAGGGAATGAGCAATCCGTGCGAAGCGGTCCGTTTCGGGTCCGACATCGCGACGGCACCTGGCGCTGGATCGAAAGTGTTGCATTGCCGTATCAACACGCGACCGACGACATGCGCTTCCTGACGGCGTCTCGGGACGTCACCGATCAGGTTCGGATCAACGAGGAGCGCCGCGAATTCGACACGCGCATGTTACACGCGCAGAAACTCGAGAGCCTCGGCGTCCTGGCCGGGGGTGTGGCGCACGATTTCAACAACCTGCTGACGCCGATTCTGGGCGACGCATGCCTGGCCTTGATGGATCTCGCAGAGGATTCGCCCGTGAGGGCCCGTCTGCAGCGCATCCAGAAGGCAGCGAATCGAGCCGCTGCATTGACCAACCAGATGCTCGCCTACGCGGGTACCGGCCCTCTCATCTCGGAACCGTTGGATTTGACACACCTCGTCGGAGAGATGGGACAACTGCTCGAAACCGCAGTGAGTCATCAGACCTCTTTGGTGTACGAGCTATCGAACGATCTGCCCAGCGTAACTGGCGATCCGGCCCAACTGAGCCAGATCGTGATGAACTTGATCACCAACGCAGCAGAGGCGATCGGCACGGGCGGCGGACGCATCACGCTGCGGACGGGTGTCGTAGATGGCGCACTGATCGAACCGTTTCTATCCGATCCGGAAAAGGCGGAGCGCGAAGGCCCCCATGTCTACTTCGATGTGATCGATACCGGCTGCGGGATGGACGCCGAAACGCGGTCGAGGATCTTCGATCCGTTCTATTCGACTAAATTCACCGGCCGCGGGTTGGGTCTGGCCGCAGTCATGGGAATCGTGCGGGGCCACCAGGGGAGTGTCGAGATCGACACCGAGTCGGGACGCGGAACGCGATTCCGAGTCGTCTTCCCCGCGGGTCCGGCGCAAGTCCCGGCCACGCGACCGATCCCGATCGACGCGTTCAGTTGGCACGATCGCGGGACGGTTCTCGTTGTCGACGATGACGAAGGGGTTCGCCAGTTGGCTGCCGATACACTCGAACGGATCGGGATGAGGGTATTGTGCGCATCCGATGGCGGCGAAGGCATCGAACTGTTCCGGAAGATGAAGCACGAGATCTGCCTGGTCGTACTCGATCGCACCATGCCCGGAACCAGTGGCGAACAGACTTTTCTCGAGATGCAGCATATCCAGCCACAGACGCCGATCCTGTTGATCAGTGGCTACTCCAAGGAGCGTGCGGTGGGTCACTTTGGCGAGCTGGGCCTGGCCGGATTCCTGCAGAAGCCATTCATGCCCGAGGTCCTGATCGGAACCGTACGCAGCATCCTCGATCCGTAGGCACACCGGCGAGCCGAGCCGGCGACCCGGCACCCCGTCGTCTCGCGGCAGTCGTTTCCCATCGCCTTCGCCCCCCTCGCGCTCGCAGCAACGGACAGGAACTGTCACCAAAGTCGCGAATCGGGGCGGATCTTTCCAATCCGCAGTTAGAAACTGCAGTATGCTGGACCGTCCCCTATGGAACTCGAGCACATCCACATCCGCGGAGCGCGTGAGCACAATCTGCGCTCCATCGACGTCAAGATACCGAAGAAGAAACTGGTCGTACTGACGGGTGTTTCAGGCTCCGGGAAGTCGTCGCTCGCATTCGACACTTTGTACGCGGATGGTCAGCGCCGCTACGTCGAATCGCTTTCCGCTTATGCGCGGCAATTCCTCGGCCAGATGGAAAAGCCGAAGTACGATTCGATCCGAGGGCTGTCCCCTACGATTTCGATCGAGCAGAAGACCACCGGAAGCAATCCGCGCTCTACCGTCGGAACGATCACGGAGATTTCGGATTACCTTCGAGTTCTCTACGCGCGCGTAGGCACCCAACACTGCCATCAGTGCGGCAAGG
>JAJDAM010000873.1 GCA_029261905.1 Deltaproteobacteria bacterium | reverse complement strand
GTCCAGAGCATGGACTTTTTTCTCCAAGGCAATCAGGCACTCGATTGGGACGGACCCGCTGGCGAAGGTGCCGCGATTCGCAGCGGTCTGGAGCAATCGGCGACGGCCGACTTGTTGGGTCGCACCGATTGGGGGGCTCTGGATGTGTTGGTGATCGATCTGGCGCCCGGCGCCGACCGACTTCCCGCGCTATCGCGATTTCTGCCCGCCAAAGCCGCGGCTTTGGTGGTCACGATCCCGAGCCAGGTGGCTCTGTTGTCGGTGGATCGCTCACTGCGTCGGGCACGGGAGTTGAAATTTCCGCTGATCGGCCTGGTCGAAAACATGGGTACGTCGATTTGTTCGAAATGCGGGGCGGAACAGGCGCTCTTTCGGGACACTCTGGACGATGAAACCGACCCCGGGGCCGGAACCGACTTCGGACTTCAGATCGACGTGATCGCCCGCATTCCGTTCGACCGCGAACTTGCGACTGACGCGGATGCGGGGCGGTTGTTTCTCGAGGGGAGGGGCCGAGGCTCCGTCGCGGGAAAGGCGTTCGCTGAACTCGCGGCGAAGGTCGACGCGTACGCACAGCCGGATCCGCAAGGAGAGTCGTGGTGAGATCCGAGACGACATTCCTGGCGACATTCGTGGAGACATTCCTGGAGAGAAGGAGACCCGTGGTGAATGGACGAGCCTTGGCCAAGAGAACATTGATGATTTCGATACTGCTGTGGATCGCGGCTTTCTCGGCCGCCGCCGAACCCGAAGTCAAGGGCTGGGCGTACGAGCTCCCGCACTACCTGATGAGCCCGTTCTGCCCGGGCCGAACCATCGCGGATTGCTCGAGTCCGCAGGCCGAAAGCCTGCGCCTGTGGATGATCGTGCAAGAAGCGGCGGGTCGAACCAGCGAAGATGTGCAGGAAGAATTGATCGAGAAGTACGGCGACGTGATGCGCCCAGCTCCGCGCGCGGATGGATTTGGCGTTACGGCATACCTGTTCCCCGTCGTGGCGTTTCTTGCAGGCGGAGTGTTCATCGCTTTCTTCTTGCGCCGGCAGATGAGCTCGCCGAAGCCCGAGCCCGTCGCGCAGGTGCCGCTCGAACCGGAACTCGAGCGCATCATCGATGACGAACTGGCGAGTTGATCGTCGGTCGATCGTGAAGATCTACACCAAACGCGGAGACGGCGGCGAGACGGACCTGTTCGGTGGCGAACGGGTCGGGAAGGAGCATGCGCGCGTCGACGCCTACGGGGCTGTCGACGAACTCAATGCGTGTCTGGGACAGGCTGCCGCGACGACGAGTCACGCCGATCTGCGCGAGATCTCGCAAACCATTCAGGGGTTGTTGTTCGACCTCGGCGGCTATCTCGCGACTCCGTCTGCCGAGCGCCGCGAGAAGGGGGGCGTTCCGCAACCCGAGACATCCGACATCGAGAATCTAGAGAGACATATCGATGCTCTGGAGACCGAACTCGAGCCACTGAAACGCTTCATCCTGCCCGGCGGCACGCAGGCTGCGGCCGCATTCCATCTGGCACGTACGGTCTGCCGCCGCGCGGAACGCCGCACCGTCACATTGCATCGCGATGAACCGCTCAGCGCCGAAGCGCTCGGCTACCTGAACCGGCTATCCGACCTGTTCTTCGTGATGGCGCGGGTGGAAAACGCGCGGGCGAAGCTTCCCGATGTCGAGTGGATCGGTCGGGACCGCTGAACCGGGACAGGACCCGTTGTCGTACCCGATATAGCGCGAAGGCCGCTCCAGCCGAAGCCTGATCACTGTGCCGATCGCGAACCCGACGGCTGCCGAAACGAGCAACGCGAGCAGCACGCCTCGCAATACTCTCATCGCATCGCTCCCATTGACCCAGGCGGATCAATAGTGGCTGTTCGAAGCGTGTCAGGCCAGTAGCGCCAGCAGTTCGTCGCGCTTCAACGCGCCGCCGGCACCACCGAGTGCGGCCTCACTGAGTGCGCGCTTGCGTTCCTGTAGAGCCAGGATTCTCTCTTCCACGGTGTTCTCGGCAACCAGGCGATACACCATCACCGGACGATGCTGGCCGATCCGGTGGGCACGGTCCGCGGCCTGGTCTTCGGCCGCCGGGTTCCACCACGGATCCAGGATGAACACACAATCAGCCGCCGTCAGGTTCAAGCCCAGACCGCCGGCCTTCAGCGAGGCCAGCAACACCGGCGGGCCGTTCTCATCTTGGAATTCATCCACGACCTCTCCGCGGTTGCGGGTCGATCCATCCAACCGGGTGAACTCGATATTGGCCGACTTCAGGTGCGGCTCGACCAGGTCGAGCAGTGAAGTCCACTGCGAGAAAACCAACGCCTTGTGTCCTTCCGCGAGCGCCTCGTCGAGGTATTCGAGCAGCAGGGCGATCTTCGACGATGATTCGGCCTGCTGGCCGGGAACGAGAGATGGGTGACAACACGCCTGTCGCAGTCGAAGCAGTACCTCCAGAGCCTGCAGCACGTTGGAGCCCGCGGAGAGCTGAGAAACGACGTCGGTCAGCGCGGCGGCACGAATGGCGTCGTACACGTCCTGCTCGCTCTTCGTCAGCGTCGCGTGAATGACCACGTCGGTTCGCAGCGGCAACTCGGGAGCGACATCGCGCTTCAGCCGACGCATGACGAACGGCCGGATTCGCTCTCGCAGCTTTTCGGTGAGTTCGCCGTCTCCGGCACCGATCGGCTTCGCATAGCGATCGTCGAAGTCCTTGCGGCTGCCGAGCAGGCCCCGATTCAGGAAATGGAACTGGCTCCAGAGTTCATCGAGCCGATTCTCCACCGGCGTGCCACTGAGCGTGAGTCGAAAGCTGGCGCGAAGCC
>JAJDAM010000872.1 GCA_029261905.1 Deltaproteobacteria bacterium | reverse complement strand
GCACGCGATTCGCTGTCTTCATATTCGCTGTTGAGCTGCTCGTACAGATCCTCGAGGTCCCCACCCGAGTAGCCCGAAACCTGCTTGAAGCTCTCGTAGGTGGATTGGAATTGTTCCTGAGCCTCGCGCTGGTCTTCCTGGCCGCTTTCGACACGACTGCGCAGGATGTGCCGCTTCTCGCGGCCGACCCCTTCCATCATCCGATAGAACACGCCATCGGCCGCGCTCTGGCACCCCACCACTGTCAACAGCAGGAATGCCAGCGCGACCTTGTTTGCGCGGAACAGGCTCTCTTGGGACGTGCGGTTTCGAAGTGCGAGATTCTCGTGATTCAATATTCGATCACTTCGCTGCTGGCGTCGTTGCCGAGACACTGACAGCGATGCGGCTCTGAACGCTCTTCACACCCTTGGTTCCTCCGGCTACCTCGATGGCCCGATCGCGCAGTTTCGAGTTCTCGACGCTGCCCGACAGAGTCACGACGCCTTTTTCTACGCCGGCAACGATGGCGACCTGCGACAGTTGGGCGTCATCGAGCAATCGCTTCTGCACCGAGCGGAACAGCACCGTGTCCATGGCACCGCGATCGACTTCGGACTCGAGACGCGCGAGCTTGCTCTCTTCGGTTCGCACCTTTCCCTTTGCCTCGGCGAGATTCTCCTGTGCCTCGATGACCTCCTTCTGTCGCGTGATGACGAGCTGCTCGGCGACCTCTACTACGTCCTCTTGCGCAGCGACGGCGGCATTGGCCTTGGCGATTGCTGCGACGGGATCCTCTTCCGCACAACCGATTGCAAGTGTGGCGCTGATGATTCCGGCGATTGCCCAACGATGACGATTCATGTTGATTCTCCGATCGATTGCGCCTGGGAGGCGACCGAATTGATGTGGACCGCTGAAAGTACAACGTCCGCTTGGATAGAAGCAAACTTCCGCCCAACTGGCGTCGTCCGAGGCGCAATGACACCCGCACGAGCGCTTTGCTCGGCAATCAGCCGATGCGCTGTGTCCGAGATCCGCAGCCCGGTTGGCAACCGTCCGCGAATTGATCGAGAATGCCGCGACCGCCGGCGGACGTCGATGCAAACGCGTAGGAGTGCCTTCTCTATCATGGAATTGAGACCACTCACTCGCGCCGGCGAACGTTTCGTCGCAATCGCCGAGCAGCACCTCGATGCATTCCGCGCAAGAGCCCGAGAACACGACGAGAACGGCACGTTTGCGACGGACAACTTTGTCGACCTGAAGGAATCGGGAGCCGTTGCGGCGTTCGTTCCGGAAGAACTGGGCGGACTCGGGCTCGGATCGATTCACGATTGGGCGGTCGGCCTCGAGCGGATTGCGCGCGCAGACGCATCGACCGCTATCGCGCTCAACATGCACCTGGGCATCAGTCGAACGATCGCGACGGGGTGGCAAGCTGCAGTCGCACGCGGTGAACCGTCTGCCGCCGCGGGCAGCGAGGGGATGTTGCGCGCGATTGTCTCCGGTGACCTCGTCATCTGCGCGACGGCTACAGAGCCGGGAACCGATTTCTTGCGACCGCTGACGACCGCAAAGTCAACACCAGAGGGCTTCACGATCGACGGCCGAAAGATTTTCGTGACCCTCTCGCCCGTCGCGAATCTCATGGCAATGAACGTGCGGGTCTCATCGAGCGAAGGCGACCAGATCGGGTTTGCATTCATTCCCATCGACTCGCCGGGCATCGAACCGCAAGACGATTGGGATGCACTGGGCATGCGAGCATCGGGCAGCCAGTCGGTGCTGATTCGCGGTTGCAAAGTCGCCGAGGGCTCCATTCAGATCGCGGGGCCGTGGGGGCGCTGGAGTGCGGGCCTGTTGATGGGTCGCACCCTCGGGAACCTGACACTCGTCGGAGCCTTTCTCGGTATCGCTGAACGTGCTCGAGAACTGGCGGTGGCCGCCGCACGCACACAGGAAAAGCCGAAGTACGATGGCGCCATCGGCCAGGCGGCTGGCGTTCAGCATCTGCTCGGTGAAATCGACATCGATCTCGCGGCCGCACGTTGCGTCCTCAGCCGAACCGCGGCTGAACTGGACGCCGTGCTCGCGGCGCATACCGCGACACCGATCCCACTGGAACTCGCGCACGAGTGCATGCGCGACTATCAATGCGCGAAGTGGACCGTGAACCAGAATGCGATGAAGATCGTCTCGCATGCGATGGACATTTGCGGTGGAGGCGCCTTCATGAGCGGTCACGAGCTCTCGCGCTTGTACCGCGATGTTCGGGCCGGGCCGTTCATGCAGCCGTTCTCGCCCACAGAGGCTCGCGAGTACATCGGCCGAGTCGCGCTGGCTGCGTATCCCGATGGGTGAAACGGCTTCGGGATCCATTCCCGGCTGACTGGCGACGAACTCGCCGTCGAGTAGCGTGCCGCAATGCTCGAACACGACGTGGCCACCACGTTCATTCGGTGGACGTTCATACGGGCGGTCTTTCACCGCGGTTGGTGGCTGGTCACGAGCCTTTACCTGGTCGCAGTCGCCGATCTGACCGCGTTCCAACTGGTGTTCCTCGGGACCGCACAGAACCTCACGGCGATCACCTTCGAGATACCGACTGGCGTCATGGCGGACACGATCAGTCGCAAGTGGTCCATCGTGATCGCTCACCTTCTGATGGGGGCTGGCATGCTCGCGACGGGCCTGGTCACGTCGTTTCCCGCGCTCGTGGCAACACAGATGGTGTGGGGCCTGAGTTGGACGTTCTCGAGCGGCGCCGATGTCGCGTGGCTCACCGACGAACTCGATCAGCCCGAGCGCGTCGCCAGCGTACTCACCGCGAGCGCCCGCTGGGAACAGCTCGGCGCAGCCAGCGGATTGATCTGCTTTGGAGCGCTTGCTTGGGCAATCGACCTGAGCACCTCGATCGTGATTTCTGGTATCGCGATGTTGATCCTCGGCTTCTTCGTCGCGTTGCACTTCAGCGAGCACCACTTCACGCCGACTCGCCAGCATCGCTGGCGGAAGTCCCTGTTGATCTTCCGCAGCGGGGTCGTGCTCGCGCGGCGCGACCACCAGATCATGCTCGTATTCGCTGCGACCGTCTTGGTGAACGGCGCAGCAGAAGCGTTCGGCCGATTGTTCCCCAAGCGACTGCTGGAACTCGGGTTCCCCGAACAGCCCGATCCCATCGTGTGGCTGACAGCGCTCGGCCTCGTCACATTGGCGACCGGCGCGATCGCGCTCCGAATCGTCGAGGCTCGCATCGAAGGGGAAGGTGCAGCCCGACGCGTCTATGCGTCGGCGTGTTTCGTCGGTGCGTTCGGCCTGCTGTTGCTGGCACTCGCCCCCGACGACGTCACCGGTATGGCGGGTGTCTTGCTCGTTGGCGGCATCGCTTTGAGCGTGACCCGTTGCGTGAGCGTGATCTGGGTCAACCGCCGCGCGACCAGCGACGTTCGGGCGACCCTGCAGTCGTTTCTGGCGCAAGTCGAGTATTTGGGCGAGATCTTCTTCGGTGTCGGCCTGGGAATACTCGCCCAGGCGACCAGTATCAGCATCGCCATGATGGGTTCGTGTGTGCTCGTTGGCGGAGCGGGTGTACTCGTGGCGCGGTTTCGTGGCGGCCGCGAAGCGAGCAGCGGCCGGGTCGACGGGTAGTCGCCCGGCAACGGGTGTTCGCCAGGCGGTCGAGCTCGCATACCTTCTCCTGCCAACTGACAAGTCCCGCGGCAATCCGGTGACGACAACTGCGCTTGGTGCTCCGGTGTGCTCAGATCAATGCGAGCTTTCGTCCCAGCTCGACCAACAGCCGGTCGAGGTCCCATGCGTCGTCGACGAAACCGAAGACGTACCGGTCGGGGCGCAGTATCACTGCTGGGTGGGTGTCGAACAGGTTGTCCATCTCGCCCTTGACGATTTCGAGTCCCTCGAGACTCAGCGCGCTGCCGTCGAGCCGCGCCAACACCTGCTGTGCGTCGGACCCCATCGCCAGGTCGGAGTCTTTGCGGCCGATGACCGCGAACCCGCCGCCGAGCAGCTCATCGAGGCGCCGGATCTCGCCGCTCGAATCGCGGACAGTCGGCTGTCGCAGCAGGACGCCCGCCACGTGCTCGCCCTGGCACTGCTCGTCGATTAGCGCGCCACCCCGCAACGGCGGTGCGGCTCGTCCTTGGCCATAACCCGAACGCTGATCCGCGGAGTGGGGAGGCGGGCGCCCCTCCTCTTGCGCGGCAAGATTTTCCATCAGCTGCCCGATCGCGACCGCCCATTCGACCAGGTCGCTCGCGTGGGCATCTCTTTCCGCTGCATAGGTCTCGAGGACGCGCTCATCACAGACGCCTGAAAGCACGAGAGGGATCTTCCAACCGAGATTCACGGCATCGCGGAACCCGGCATTCAGACCCTGCCCGAGAAACGGCGGCGTCTGGTGGGCCGCGTCGCCTGCGAGAAAGATACGCCCCACCTGCCAGCGATCGGCCGTAGCGGCGTGGAATTGGTAGACCGCGGCACGCCGAATCTCATAGTTCTCGCGCGCGGTCCAGGGATCGATCAGCTCCTGGATCTTCTCGGGTCGCAGCATCTCGTCACGCGTCTCCCCTTCGAGAAGCTGAAACTCCCAGCGGCGGTTCGGGTCCTTGACACAAACATAGGTCGTCAGGCGTGCGGGATCGCACACCTGCATGGTGGCGAGTGGCAGGTCGGCATAGGGCCCTTCGACGATATCGACGACGAGCCAATCCTGGTCGTAACCCAGGCTCTGCCATCCGATTCCGATCGCCTCGCGGACGAAACTCGATGCGCCGTCGCAGCCGATCGCGAACGAGGCCCGGTGTTCGACGGTTTCCGTTCCGCCGGTGCCGGAGTGCCGACCTTTGGCACTCCGAACGACGACTCCATTCGCATCCTGATCGAGCGCCGTCACTTCGCGCCCCAGGAACACATCGATGCGGTCGTCGGCGGCTACGAATTCTCGCAACAACGCTTCGAGCTCGGGCTGATCGAAGAACGCGACGTCTCGCCAACCATTGGCACCATCGACCGGGATCACAGTGCCGAAGAGTTTCTCGCGACGAGAGTTCGTGAATACGACCTCGTCGATCTCTCGGGGGGGTTGGCAGATTGCGGCGACCTCTTCGCCGAATCCGATGCGTTGAAAAGCGCGTACGGACTCGCCATCCAGGCCCACGGCACGCGGAAGCACGACCGGATCCGTCGTTCGCTCGACGATCGCGACGCGTAGGCCGGCATGAGCCAGTTCGAGAGCCGTCAGCGCCCCGACCGGCCCAAAGCCGACGATGGCGACATCATGGTCCGTAGACATCACTTCCGCACCGGCGTCGCAAGCGCCGCCGCCGTGTCGAGGGTGCGCATCTCATATCTCCAACAGCTGTTTTCCGAAGTTGGCGCCGCTGTAGAGGCGAAGCAATGTCTTCGGTGCATTTTCGAACCCGTGTTGTACATCGCTCTTCCACGCGATGCTGCCGTCAGCCACCCATGGCGCCAGCTCAGCGATCGCCTCTGCCGCACGCCCCAGGAAATCGAGTACTACGAACCCCTGCATTCGCGCCCGCTTCTGCACGATATTGTAGTAGTTGCGGGGACCGGGCTGCTGCTGTTCGGCGTTGTACCCCGAAATCGAACCGCAGATCACCACGCGGGCACCGCGAGCGATGCGTGCCAGCCCCTCGTCGAGGATCGGACCTCCGACATTGTCGAAAAAGACGTCGATCCCAGCCGGACACAGCGCGTCGAGTCGCTCTCCGACATCCTCGCTCTTGTAGTCGATCGCTGCATCGAAGTGCGCTTCGTCAGTCAGCCATCCGCACTTTTCCGCACCGCCCGCGATGCCGACGACTCGACATCCCTTCAGCTTGGCGATCTGGCCCACGACCGATCCGGTCGCCCCGGCCGCGCCCGAAATCACGACGGTGTTTCCTTCGACCGGTTGCCCGATCTCGAGCAGACCGAAGTAAGCCGTGATACCCGTCATTCCGAGTACTGAGAGAGCGAGCTTCGGGTCGACACCAGTCGGGACTTTTCGCATCCCGGCGTCACCGAGCACGTATTCCTGCCAACCGCCCATCCCGGTCACCACATCGCCCACTTCGACTCCCGAAAGGTTCGACGCGATGACTTCTCCAGCCGACATGCCACGCATCACGCCACCAATTGGAACCGGGGGCATGTAGTTCGGCTTGTCGTCGATCCAACCCCGCATCGCCGGCTCGAATGCGAGCACGCGGTTGCGCACCAGGATCTGGCCTTCGGCCGGTGTCGGTACCGGTGTCGTGACGAGTTCGAAATCGCCCTCTTCCACCATGCCCACCGGCCGTTTCGCGAGCACCCACTGTCGGTTCTGTTCACTCATGTCGGTCTGATCCGTCCAATCCCCGTCAGGGCGTGTAGCTCGTCACTGCGCGCGCGAAGGCCGGGCGCGCCATCGCGCGGGCGGACCAGTCGACGAGGCGCGGCCATGCGGAGAGATCGACCTTCGCCTGGGCCAATCGATTCAAGTTCACGATCCACGAGATATCCGCGAGGCCGTATTCGGCTCCACTCAGCCAAGGCGTATCGCCCAGGGCCTCCTCGAGCCTGCCCAGAACCACTCCCAGGTCCGCCTGCGCCCGATCGACGCGGGCCTGCCAGGCGGGCCCGGCCTCTGCGTAGTCCCGCACCCACTCGATGAGCGCCGGGTCTCTGTGATTCTCCTCGAACAGCGCGATGTCATCCGGTCCGAACTTCCGAAAGGGCCGAAACAGCAGTTCGTGGGAGAGCACCTTGATGGTGGATTGAAAGGCACTCGCTTCGGCGATTCTTTGTTCCATGACTTCGCGCGCTTCCGCTGACTCCGGGTGTAGCGGTGGATCCGGAAACCGTTCGTCCAGATACGCGATGATGTCGTTCGATTCGATCACGACTTGACCATCGTGAACCAGCGTCGGAACGACTCCCTTCGGGTTGATGCGCTGATAGTCCTCGGTGACGTGCTCATTGGCGGGAAGGTTCAGGTGATGGCTCGTCCAGGGGACACCCTTCTCCTCCAGCGCAATCCGTACACGCTGGGAGCAGTTCGACATCACGAAGTGAAACAGATGGAGCCCCTTCATTTGGGGGACGTCCGGATGGTCGCTTTCGTACAGACCCATGTGACTCTCCTTACGCCCTCATACCTCGAGCCCTGCCTCAACCCAGGCCTCAACCCGTGTCTGAGACCGTGTACTGAGCCCTCAGTTCGCGACGAACGTGCCCCACATCGTCCCCAGGGCAGTTCCCGGGTCGTGAAGCACAGGTTCGGCTCGTGCATTGAGCAGGTCACCGTCGGTGAAATGTTCGACGACGTGTCCCCACGGATCGCGCCAGTAGTCGAAGATCTGGCTCCCCAGTACGTGCCGACCCACCCCGGCGTGGTGGTCACAGCCCGCTTGCACCAGGTGATCGTGACCGGCCATCAGCGCGTCGACAGCCTCCACCTCGAACGCGGCGTGATCAAAGCCGGGCTCACCGATTCCTACACATAGAAGCGTGTGGTGATCGGTGTACTCGTCGCCACGGTCGCAGCGCATGAAGGCCGTGACCACATTGTCGGGCTCGCCGATATAGACCTCGTCCGAGGAGAGGAACCCGAAACGTGACTTGTACCATTCGGCGCTGACTCGATAGTCGGCGACACGAACCACCGCGTGGCCCAGCCGCTTCACCGATGACGGGCCCGAGGGCGGACGGTGAAGCTCGCCAAGCCGCCCGCGTTGGCTTCCTCGGTTCAACCCTTGTGATCTGGGAACGGTCAACGCGGGAAGCGGCTCGCGCCCGTGGACCACTTCCACCGAATATCCGTCCGGATCCGTGAAGCGCACCACCTGGCCGCCACCGGGCGCGTCGAGTTTCTCGACTGGAGAAGCACCCTCGATCTGTGCCGCCGCCGCGAGGTCCTCTGCGGATCCCGCCTCGAATGCAACGCCGCGGAATCCCGCGTCACCGAATTCGGTGACGTGAATGTAGGGCGACGGGTCGGTGCCACGATGATAGAGCACGTCTTTTTCATGTGCGGTGAGTACCAGGCCGAAGTCAGCCGCGAAACGCTTCATCACGTCGAGGTCGGGCGCAGCGAACCGTACATAGGCGATGTCTTGGACTTTGATCATGTTGTGTCTCCCTTCTCTTCTGGTGTCTTCTGCGAGTGTCGTCTGCCAGCTGTGAACGCCAGACAAAACGATCCAGTGACGATCCAGTACCCCGTCGTACGATTCACCGGGCCGTATCCCCGGGTTCGTCGATGATCGGATTTTCGATCTCGCCGATCCCCTCGATCTGGACCCGCACGACGTCACCCGCCTTCAAAATCTTCGGCGGCTTGCTCAAGATGCCGACTCCGCCCGGTGTGCCGGTCGCGACGATATCGCCCGGCTCGAGCGTGAAGGCCGTCGAGAAGTACTCCACCAGGTGAAAGCAGTTGAAGATCAGCTCCTTCGTGTTCGACTCCTGCCGCAGATCGCCGTTTACGAAGGTCCGCAGGCGGAGCTGATGGGGATCGCCGACCTCGTCAGCCGTGATGATCCACGGACCGATCGGGCCGTGCGTGTCGAAGGACTTCCCCATCGTCCAGGTAGGTGTTCGAAATTGCCAATCCCTGACAGTGACGTCGTTGACGACGGTGTACCCGGCGATGTAATCGGCGGCGTCATCCCGTGACACGTGTCGCGCATGTCGCCCGATGACGAATCCGAGTTCTCCCTCGTAATCGAGGACATGAGAGGCCTTGGGGACGTGCACCGGATCGTTGGGGCCCGTCACGCACGTCGACTGCTTGTTGAAGATGGTCGGATGTTCCGGTGTTTCGAGGCCGGACTCCGCGACGTGATCGGCGTAGTTGAGCCCGACGGCCAGAAATTTCGGAGGACGTGCGATCGGTGCCTCGAGTCGCACGTCGGCCAACGGGATGCGAGGACCGGTTCCGACGGCTTCGCGTGCTGCGCCCACGGCACCGGCGCCCGCTTCGAGGAACGCAACCATCTCTTGCGGGAGGTCGGGAGCCGCCGCCGCAAGGTCGACGATCTCGTCTCCATCGACGACTCCGATTCGTGTCGGTCCTTGCCCTTTGATCGGACTGAATGTTGCAAGTTTCATTCGTTTCCCTCGTTCGAGTGGCCCAAGAACAACGCCTCGACGGCGCGACAGTGCGCCTCCACCGCCGAAGGCTCGGCGGGGTCGATGCCCGAGACGCGCTTACATTCCTCGGCCTGGTGAAAGATCATCCCAGTCGCGCCCACGATGATGTAGACGAAATGCACGGGGTCGATACCACGCGGCAGCACACCGTTGGCCTGTGCGCGGATGATCAGTGGTTGGAGTTGAATATGAAGTGGTTTCACGTAACGGTCGACGAGCCAGCGCATGCGCGCCCCGCGACGCTTGCCCTCGTCGTGCATGATTCGGATGAACTCGGTGTGCTCCGCGACGAACTCCACGTGGCCACGCAACAGGAGCCGAAGCAACTCGCGCTCATCGTGACCGGCCGGGTTCGCCAGCAACGCCTCGAGGCCGTTGCTCAACTCACCGAAGGTTCGCTCGACCGCCGCCTTCCACAGTTTTTCTTTGCTGCCGAAGTGGTACTGAACGAGACCCAGCGTCACATCGGCTCGGGCAGCGATATCGCGTGTCCGGGCGCCCTCGAACCCCTTTTCGGAAAAAGCGTCGAGGGCCGCGCGCAGGATGCGCTCGGGGGCGTTGCCGGAGGCTTCGTGTCTGTGGGCTTGAACCAAGGGGCGACCTTCTAGGCATTTGGTCAACTGATCAAATTACTATACAGATGACCAAATCGAGGCGCAACCCTTATTGTCGCGGACGAGCTTGGATCAGTCCCTTGCTCGCCGCGCCGCCCATCTCGCGCGTACGCGCGTAAATCTCAGCGGCGGCGGGGTCCGTGTGCGGCAATCGTCGCGGCACCAATCAAGAAGAGCAGACCAGCGCTCGGCTCGGGAACCGGGCTCGAGATCACCGGCCGCGCGACGGCGCTCAGAGAGCTGAGACGGTCACTCTGGAATCCGCCACTCAGCGTGATCCCGCCCACCGTGTACCCGGCCCCGATGGAGCCACCGGTCACGTTGTACAGGAACTCGATCGAAGACGGCGAACTCGCGAACGCCGTCAAATCCCCTGCGAGCAGCAGCGTCGTGCCGTCGAACATGGTGAAGGTTCCGCCAGAGAACACACCGAGAGGGTCGACCATCGCTGTCAGATCGAAATCGCCAAGGACCGATTCGGTCGTCAGGTTGGCGAAGGTGATGAGAGTGACACTTCCTTCCAGCATCAGCTCGCCGCCCACTTCGTCATAGCCGAGCTGCACGGCGGTGGCCTGAATCTCGGGCGATCCGAACGTCAGCCCCAGTGCCGTGGCCCCGGCAGGACCCGCTCCTGCGATGAGAGAAACTGCGAGCGTCACGACGATCGCGCGAACGCTGGGGGCTCGATTGAACATGGATTGGATTTCCTTTTTGCCCTTTCGTTTCGACCTTCCGTTTCGACCTTCCGTTTCGCCAACGACAGACCGCTGATTGCAACCCGCTCATGTAGGTGCCCCCTGTACCCAAAAGGGGGTCGATTGATTCTGATTTCGAGGACAGATTCATCGGATGCCCGAGTCACTGCGTCGTCTCTTCCGTGTAGTTGCCCATCCGAGATGAACGATTGCTCACTCGTGTCCGCCCACGCCTGCCCGCGAAGGCACATTCGCATAGGGCTGATTGCGTGTAACCTCTTGCCGAACCGCACGCCCTCTCTTCACGGAGCCCGAATTGACCTACGACCTCGTGATCCGCAATGGAAACATCATCGACGGGACCGGTGCAGCTGCTCGGATCGGCGACGTCGCGATCCGCGACGGCAAGATCGCGGCGGTCGGCGAGGTCGCCGGGAAAGGGCAGCGGGAGATCGACGCTTCCGGATTCGCCGTCACGCCGGGCTTCGTCGATATCCATACGCACTACGACGGGCAGGCGACCTGGGATCCGCATCTGGCGCCGTCGTGTTATCACGGGGTGACGACCATCGTCATGGGCAATTGCGGGGTGGGCTTCGCTCCCGTCGAGCCGGGCAAGGAAGACTTCCTGATCGGCCTGATGGAAGGAGTCGAGGACATTCCCGGAACCGCCCTCCACGAGGGAATCCAGTGGTCCTGGCGCAGTTTTCCCGAGTATCTCGACGCGCTCGAGAACCTGCGGTTCACGATGGATGTGGGCACACAGGTCCCGCACGGGTCGGTACGCGCCTACGTGATGGGCGATCGCGGCGCGAACAACGAGCCGGCCACACCCGACGACATTCGACAGATGGCAGCGATCGTCAAGGAAGGTGTCGCCGCAGGCGCGCTCGGCTTTTCGACTTCGCGCACGATTGCCCACACGGCCATCAACGGTGAACCCGTTCCCGGAACTTTTGCGGCCGAGGACGAACTCTTCGGAATCGGACGTGTACTCGGCGAGCTGGGCGAGGGAATCTTCGAGGTAGCCGGGGCCGGCGCAGCCGGCGAGGACATTGCGGCGCCCGCGAAAGAACTCGATTGGATGCTGCGGCTGTCGAAGGAAATCCAGCGACCGGTGACGTTCGCGATGGTGCAGATCGATGCGGCGCCGGATCTCTGGCGTGAACTCCTCGAAGCCTCCGCGGACGCCGTGAAAGATGGCGCCGAGGTATTCCCCCAGGTGGCCGGTCGACCCTTCGGCTTCCTCATCGGCCACCAGACGGAAATCCATCCACTCGCCGCGTGCCCGACGTTTGCGGCGCTACTCGAGCTTCCGTTCGAAGAAAGGATCGAACGCCTCCGCGACGCGGAAACACGGGCAAAGATCCTCGCCGAGGCGTCTCCCGAGACTTCGATGTTCCTCGGCCAGCTCGGCCGGTTCTTCCCGATGGGCAATCCGCCGAACTACGAACCGAGCTACGAAGACTCGATCGAAGCCATTGCGAAGCGCGACGGGATCGATCCCATCGAACTGTTGTACGACCGGATGCTCGAACACGACGGTCGCGAACTCTTCCTCGTACCGCTGCTCAACTACTCGGGGCTGATCGCCGACCCCATTCGCGAGATGATGTATCACCCCCGCGCGGCGCTCGGCCTTGGAGATGGCGGCGCGCACTGCGGCATGATTTGCGACGCCTCGATCCAGACGTTCATGCTGACCCACTGGGTTCGCGATCGGCATCGCGGCGAGAAGATCCCCGTCGAATTCGCCGTCAAGCGAATGTCGAAAGACACCGCCGACCTGTATGACCTGCGCGACCGGGGAGTGATCGAGATCGGGAAGAAGGCCGACCTGAACATCATCGATCTGGAAAACCTGCGCCTCGAACCGCCGGAAATGATCGCCGACTTGCCCGCCGGCGGGAAGCGCTTCATGCAGCGTGCCCGTGGCTATCGCGCGACCATCGTTTCGGGCGAGGTGACGATGGAGAACGACGAAATCACCGGCGCCCTCCCGGGCAAATTGATTCGGGGAGCGCAGAGCTGAATCGCCAGCGTGGACACCCCACGGCGGCGACACACACAGAAGGAGGTTGCGTGGCATCGATTTTCACGAAGATCATCGACGGGGACTTGCCCGGCCAGTTCGTCTGGAAGGACGAAACCGCCGTGGCGTTCATGTCCATAGCGCCTTTGAAGCCGGGCCATACCCTCGTGGTGCCACGCGCCGAGGTGGATCACTGGATCGACCTGGACCTGGCGGCGATGCAGCATCTGACATCGGTCGCTCATGCGGTCGGTAACGCGATTCAGAAGTGCTTCGATCCGATCAAAGTGGGGACGACGATCCTCGGCCTCGAAGTACCGCACGTTCACATCCACCTCGTCCCGATTTGGTCCCCCTTCGATCTGGACTTCGCCAATGCCGACAACAACGCGAAAGCTGACGACATCGCGGCCGCGGCAGAACAGATCCGCGCCGAACTGCGCGCGATGGGTCGGCCTGAAGTCGCTGGCTAGCCTGGCAGCTGGACGGGTCTTCGCAACCAGGCGAAGCCAGTCAAGCGTCTGGGCGGACGAACTCCATGTCGTCCATCGTCCAATACCCGCGCAGGTTGGTGATCAGTCCTGCGTCGTCCACGCGGTAGGTGAACAGGCCCTTCACGATCGATTTGATACCGTTGTCGAACGACGTGGTCAGCGTCATCACATGGGCTGACTCGCTGCCCGCGGCTCGAGACATCTCGGTGTCGATACGAATCGTCGCCGCCGCCATGTTCTTGTCGTAGAACGCCGAGACTTCCTGCTTGCCGCGCAATCCCTTGCCGGTTGGATTGGTGGGTGCCACACCGATCGGGTCCTCCATGCAGACGTCGTCGGTCATCAGTGCGAGCCAGCCTTGCTTGTCCTTTGCCTGCACACATCGCCAGGAGTTGTGCGCGGCGATCATTGCCGGGTGATCTTCGTACTTCATTCGCTCCTCCAACTCACAGTGCGCATGCGGCTCGGGCCGCATCGAGGGTCGCCTTCTGTACGAGACCGAGGCCGGTGCAATCGCCGACCGCGAAGGCTTCGAAGCCCCGCGCCACGACCGCATCGTACAGCGTCGTGTCGGCTTGGACCGCCCCCGCGATGACCACGCTATCGGCGGCGATGGGAACTTCGGCCCCGTCACTGCGCGTCACGATGACCGCTGTGGGTGCAATCCGAGCGACTCCGAGACCGGTATTCACCGGGACGCCGAGCCGGTCGAGCCGCTCCAGATGCTCCATCCGACGCTTGGCGCCGACTTCGGGCGCGAGTTCATCGCCGGGCTCGACGACAGAGACCTCACGCCGCCGCTCGGCCAGGAATTCGGCCAGCTCCAGTGCCGCCAGGTCTCCGCCGACGATCACGACACGCCGGCCGAACGGCAACCACATGCGACTCATGTTTCGCAAAGCAGCTGGCCCGAGAGCCGGCGAGGCGACGCCAGCGAAACGCGACGCCACTCCGATCCAGCCTCCCCGCCGTGAGCGACCGGAGAGCAGCTCTCGGAGATCCTGGCCCGTGTAGACGTGTGCCAGTTCCGCCCCGGGAATCTCTCGCGCAACGAGTCGTCCGCCGGTTGCAACGATGACCGCGTCGGGCCGCTCGGCGGCGATCTGCTCCGCAGAAACGTCGCGTCCCAGCCGGACTTCTACTCCCAGACGTTTCACCTCGTGCAGAAGAAAATCCAGGAACGGCTGGTTGGCCGGGTGCACGGTACACGCCAACTGGAACGCGCCTCCGAGACGGCGAGCGCGCTCGAACAGCGTGACACGGTGACCCCGCTGTGCGGCGATCCGCGACGCCTCGAGCCCGCCCGGACCACCGCCGACCACCACCACCCGTTTGCTGGCGGACGCGCTGGAAAACCCGAGTTCCGTCTCCCGTCCCGTCCGTGGGTTCACCGCGCAATCCATCGCGAATCGCGTTTCCATGGAGTCGATGCAGTTCTGGCAGGAGATGCAGCGTCGCACCTCGGCGAGTCGCCCGTTCGCAGCTTTCGTTGCGAGGTCAGGGTCCGCCAGCAGCGGTCGGCCCAT
>JAJDAM010000871.1 GCA_029261905.1 Deltaproteobacteria bacterium | reverse complement strand
TCTGACTCATCTGCTGCACGCCGCCCGCAACGATCAGATCGGAGGTACCGCTCATGACGGCCTGCGCGGCGAAGTGCACCGCCTGTTGCGCGGATCCACACTGGCGATCGATCGTGGTTCCCGGCACTTCTTCTGGGAGTCCGGCGGCCAACCAACAGGTCCGCGCGATGTCCCCAGCCTGTCCACCGATCGTATCGACGCAGCCGAAGATCACGTCTTCGACCCGCGACGGGTCGATCCCGGTTCTCTCGACGATCGCATTCAACGTGCAGGCGCCGAGGTCGGCCGGGTGTACGCCGCTGAGCCCGCCACCACGCCTACCCACAGGCGTGCGTACCGCGTCGATGATGTAGGCCTCTGCCATGACTTGTTCTCCGAGTTCTCTGAGTTCTCTGATTCGACAGGTCGCGAGTTCGGTGATTCGCGCGCGACCGAAACACTATTTCGTGACGATGACCGACGACCCGTGACCGAACAGCCCCTGGTTGACCGTCAAGCCGACCTTTGCGCCCTTGACCTGTCGCTCTCCAGCTGCACCGCGAAGCTGCCAGGTGAGTTCGCAAACCTGCGAGATCGCCTGCGCGGGGACGGCTTCACCGAAGCACGCGAGGCCGCCGCTGGGATTGACCGGTACGCGACCGCCCATCGTGGTTTCGCCGTCATTGAGCAGGCGCTCGGCCTCCCCTTCCTTGCACAGCCCGATGTTCTCGTACCAATCGAGTTCGAGCGCCGACGACAGGTCGTAGACTTCCGCGAGGTCGAGGTCTTCCGGCCCGAGTCCCGCCTCTTCGTAGGCGGCCTTCGCGATCGAGTCGCGAAACGGTGCGTCGGGCAAGCCGACGACCGCCGACGAGTCGGTCGCGAAATTCGGCATTTCGATGACCGTGTTCGGATACGTGGGCGTCACGGTCGAGATCGCCGCGATCTTGATCGGGTTGGCGGTGTGCTTGCGCGCGAAGTCCATGCTGGTCAGCACGACGGCCGCCGCGCCGTCGCTGGTCGCGCAGATTTCGAACAACCGCAGCGGATCCGACACCATCGGCGAATTCAACACTTCTTCTTCGGTGAACTTCTTGTTGTAACGCGCATAGCTGTTCTTGAACCCGTGCGCGGCGTTCTTGACCTTGACCTTCGCGAAGTCCTTCTCGGTCGCGCCGTACAACTCCATCCGCCGTCGCGCGTACAGACCGAAGTAGGTCGGATTGGCGGCACCGAGCAACCGAAACCGCAGCCAATCGGGATCGTCCGGACGGTCACCCGATGTCGGAGCGAGAAAGCCCTTGGGCGTCGTATCGGCGCCGATCACCAACGCGACATCGGCCATTCCGGCGAGGATCTGCGCGCGTGCGGCGTTCATTCCGGTCGCGCCCGAAGCGCAGGCGGCATACGAACTCGCAACGCGCGCGCCCGTCCAACCCAGCGCCTGAGCGAACGTCGCGCCCGCCACATAACCGGGGTAGCCATTTCGAACCGTATCGGCGCCCGACACGAAATCGACGTCGGTCCACTCGATGCCGGCGTCCTTGAGCGCGTCGAGGCAGGCCTTCACACCGTACTCGACGAAGTTCTTTCCCCACTTCCCCCACTTGTGCATCCCAACACCGAGGATCGCGACGTCGTTACTCATCAGTTGTCTCCTTTGGGTGGAGTGTTCGGCTGCGAAGAAGCCGCGATCGGCCTCCACTTCCAGACCATGAATTCGTTCTCGTCATCTTCGTAGAGCTTTTCGACCACCAGCTCGACTTCCATCCCGCTCGAGAGCTCGTCGGGGTCGACCCCGGAAGCGACCTGTCCGAGCACCACCATGCCTTCGATGTCGAGTGCGACGGCAGCAATCGTGTAAGGCACGAACGGATCGGGCGCCATGTAGGGCGCAGGCGGCTGGTAGTGATTGGTCGTATAGGACCAGATCTTGCCGGTACGGCTGAGTTCGACTTCGTCGAATTCGTCACCACTGCACCTCGGGTTGCGGCAGAAGAAGGTCTCCTTCGGAAAGAAGTAACTCTTGCAGCTCGTGCATTGGGTCCCGATCAGATGCGGTTGGTTCTCGTCGATGCTGAACCATCCTTCCATCGCGGGAACGCGGGCCTTCGCCTCGGTCGTGGCAGTCATGTGTTCCTCCAGCTTGTCTTCGTCGGCTTCGAACCCACAGGGTCGAGCTTACCAGCTATCTCGCTCGCGGCGCCCGCTGCGCGGGCTCCGCTTGTTCATCGGCTTCCGTCAAACGTCAAACCGTCGGCGCGCTGTACCCGAACGTCTCCGTCGGTGCGGTCCCCTCGAACAGCGCCGACGCGACACGCGCGCTGTGCCAGGCTCCGTTCCCCCAGGCACCGGCCAGTGACCAGGCGCGCCGCATCCAGACGTGCAGATCCTGCTCCCAGGTGTATCCGATCGCGCCGTGAACCTGCAGTGCGGTGCGCGCGGCCTGTTCGGCAGCGCTGCAAGCCGCTCGTTTGGCCATCGAGACATCGACGCTTCTGCAGCGCCCATGGGTCGCCACCGAGTGGGCCGCCCGATACACGACGGGTTGCGCGTATTCGATCGCAACCTGGACGTTCGCCAACGCGTGCTTGATGGCCTGAAACGATCCAATCGGAACGCCGAACTGGTGCCGTTCGGTCGCATAGGCGACGGCCATTTCGACGAGTCGCTGGCCCACACCGATCGCCTGGGCAGCACATGCGAGAGCCCCGCGATCGATCGCTGCATCGAGTTCCCGCCGGGCCTCTGCACCCGAGGCCACACAGCTCGCTGCGCTCGGTTTCCATTCGATGCTGAAGATCCGTCGCGCCGGATCGTTGGCCGGCTGGTGAATCAAGGTGGCCGCGGACGGGTCGACGGCGTGAATCTCTCCGTTCGCTTCGAGCAACAGCAGGTCGGCGACGTGGGCATCGCTGGTGAAACGATTCACGGGATGCCCGACGGCCACGATCGCGTCTCCACCGGCGATCTTTTCGAGCCAGGCATCCGCCAGGGCCCCTCCCAGGTCTCGAATCATCGGCGCCGCGACGGCTGCCGTCGAAATCAGCGGTTCGGCCAGTGCTGCGCGCCCGGATTCTTCCAGCAACAGCACCAGATCGATCTCGTCCATGGCGAGACCGCCGCGGTCTTCGGGGACGAGCAGGCCCGGCAAACCGACTTCCGCCAGGCTGGACCACAATTGCCGCGATCGCCCGCTGTCGGTTTCCCAGAGTTCGCGGATGATTTTGACGGGCGCTTCGCCGGCCAGAAAGTCGCGGACAGTCGATCGAAGCAACTCCTGGTCTTCAGAGAAGGCGAATTCCATGATTTCTATTCCGTCTCGATTGCGCTTCGCCCGTGCTGACACCGGCGGGTTGCGCGGGTCATTTGCGCGGCAGGTTGAGGATGCGTTCTGCAATGACGTTGCGCTGGATCTCGTTGGTTCCCGCGTAGATCGGACCCGACAGCGAGAACAGATATCCATCCAGCCAATCGCCGACGCCCGTCGCTCCCGGTGCCTCCGGCAGCAGTTCGCCGCGTGCACCGAGCAGCGCGAGCGCCGTTTCGTGCATGTGGACATCGAGTTCCGACCAGAAGATCTTGTTGATACTGGCCTCTGAACCGATCTTCCCGCCCTGCAGCAGTCGGGTCACCGTCTGGTAGGTGTTGAGCGTGTAGGCTTCGGCATCCATCCAGCTTCGAACGACCGCATCGCGCAACAGCGGCTCGACTTCGCCGTTTGCGACCGTGTCCCGATACAACGCCACGAGCTTGCGCGCGGTGTTCTGGAATCGCGCCGGGCTGCGCAACATCAGTCCGCGCTCGAAACCGGCCGTCGACATGGCGACGTTCCAGCCCTTGTTCTCTTCGCCGAGCCGGTTCGAGACCGGAACGCGCGCGTCGTCGAGGAACACTTCTGCGAAGCCCGCCTCACCGTCGAGCTGCTCGATCGGACGCACGGTGACACCGGGGGTATCGAGAGGGACCAGCACGAACGTGATGCCCCGATGACGTTCGGTATCGGGGTCGGTGCGGAACATGCCAAACAGCCAATCGGCGTACGCGCCTCGCGACGCCCAGGTCTTCTGGCCGTTCAAGATGTAGTGGTCACCGTCGCGGACTGCGGTCGCTTGAATCGCGGCCATGTCGCTGCCTGCGTTCGGTTCCGACCAACCCTGCGCCCAGACCTCCTCGCTCGAGGCCATCTTGGGCAGATAGCGGGCCTTCTGCTCGTCGGTCCCGTATTCCATGATGGTGGGGCCCAGCAGGAAGATGCCGTTCTGGTTGACTCTGCCGGGCGCTCCCGATCGGTAGTACTCCTCTTCGAAGATCAACCATTCGATCAGGTCGCTGCCACGGCCACCGTATTCGACCGGCCACGGCACCATCGCCCAACCACCCGCGTTGAGTTTCTGTTCCCACTTGCGGTGCTGCTCGAAACCGTCTGCGGTGTCGAACGACGCGAGCGGCTCGGCCGGCACGTTGGATTCGAGCCAACTCCGCGCCTGCTGGCGGAATGCCTGCTGTTCGGACGTGTACGTCAGATCCAAACCGATGACTCCTTCGGGACTTCAGCGGGCATATCGAACCAATTACTCCTTCGCCCGGCCGGGCTTGTCGAAACTCGCGTCGCGCTTCTCGACGAAGGCGTCCCTCGACTCTTGCGAATCGGGGGACATGTAGAGTTCGAGCGTGAAGCCCTGCTCGTAGCGATAGCTTTCCTTCACGTCCAGCAGCTCGATGCCGTTGAGCGACCACTTCGCCAGGCGCAGCGCCTTCGGACTCTTCGACGCGATCTTTCGCGCCAGCTCGAGCGCTTCGTCGCGCAGCCTTTCGCGCGGAACCACCGACTCGATCGAGCCCATCCGGTACGCCTCCTCGGCGCTGATCGACTCGCCGGTGTACAGCATGCGGCGCGTCTTCTGCACACCGAACAGCCGCATCAGATGCGTCGCGGCGCCGAGTGCACCGCGATCGATCTCCGGTAGGCCAAATGTCGCGTCGTCCGATGCAATCACGATGTCCGACGCACCCGAGATCCCGATACCACCACCGACGCAGTAGCCGTGCACCGCCGAGATGACGGGAACCGGGTGGTCGTAGATCGCTGCGAACGTGTCATAGCATCCGCGGTTTACCTCGATGATTTTGCTGGAGTCGCGGGCCAATTCTTTGATGTCGACACCGGCCTGAAACCCACGACCCTCGGCGCGGATCACCACGCAGTGGACATCATCGCGCGCCGCCAGCGACTTCATGCCATCGGCGAACTCGCGCCAATCCGCGCTGCCGAGTGCGTTGACGGGCGGATTGTTGATGACAACCTCGGCTACGCCATCGTTTGCGCTGATATCGATCGCCATGAGTGTCCTTTCGATTCCTGTGTTCAGTGTTCAGTGTTCGGTGTTCGGTGCTCGGGACGAACCGAGAGCCCGTTAATTCGCGAGCCTCTTCAACGTCTGCTCGGCCTCTTCGACGATTCCAGCAACCAATTCCGCGCAGCTCGGGCGATCGCCGATTACGCCGGCCACCGTACCGCTGGGCAGATAGCCTCCGACGGGATCCCCATCGCGCATGGCCTTCTTGGCGA
>JAJDAM010000870.1 GCA_029261905.1 Deltaproteobacteria bacterium | reverse complement strand
CGTCGTCGGCTCCAACATCTCCAACATCGCGCTGATCCTCGGGCTGGCAGCTCTGCTGCGCCCCATGAAAGCGGAAGCCAAACTTCTACGGATCGATGCGCCGATCATGATCCTCGTTTCGTTCGCACTCCTGGCGGTGCTGGCCGACAGCAGAGTTACCCGGCTCGAAGGCGGCCTGCTTCTGGTCGGCCTGATCACCTACATCGGATTCACGTTCTGGGAATCCGGACGAGAGTCAGAGCGCGTTGGGGAAGAGTTCGCTTCCGCAGCGCCGGCGCCTCGGGGGCATGCTCCGGTCAACGCCCTCCTCGTGGTAGCCGGGCTCGCATCCCTCGTCGTCGGCGGTCATCTGCTGGTCACCGCAGCGGTGAAGCTCGCCACGCTGCTCGGTATGAGCCAGGCGGTCATCGGGCTCACCATCGTCGCGATCGGGACCAGTCTGCCGGAGTTCGCCACCTCGGTGACGGCGTCGCTGCGAGGGCAAGGTGACATCGCTATCGGAAACGTCGTCGGAAGCAACATCTTCAACATCCTCGGCATCCTCGGCCTGACTGCCGTGATTCACCCGCTCGAACTGGGTGCAATCACGTGGCTCGACCTCAGTACGATGGTGGGTCTTGCATGTGTTCTGGGCATTCTCCTCACGACGCGTCTGCAGCTGGGCCGGACCGAGGGCGCGTTTCTGTTGGCAGGTTTCGTTGCCTATACGAGCTGGTTGCTCGCCTTCTAGCTTCGACCCTCGAGGCGCCCGCTTCGGCTTCGCCGGGAGATCGTCAATCGGACTCTCTCAACCGGAAGTGCGGCAAACCGATCTCGCTCGAGCGTGACTCCAGGAAGACTTCGACTGGCAGGTCGATCGCCAGTGAGTCGAGTGGCACACCCGGCAGGTCCGAAACCAGCCGGACTCCCTCTTCCATTTCGACTACGACGATGGCGAAGGGCGTGTCCGCGGCGAATGCCGGATGTGCGGCCTGATGCGTGACCGTCCAACTGAAGATCCGCCCACGACCGCTCGATTCGGTCCAGCGAAACGCCGCACTGCCACAGGATGCGCACAGATAGCGGGGAAGATGGCGCCAGCTGCCACAATCGTCGCACCTCTGGAAACACAGCCGTCCGTTCGCGCACTCGCGGTAGAAGTCGGCGTTCAGGCCTTCCGGCTTCGGAAGTGGTTTCGCAATGAGGTTGTCACCGATTTGCGAAGGGGCGCCCGCAGCGCGGCCGATCGATTTCTGACTCATCCGCCCCTCCCGAGCACCACCAGGCTGCCGTCACCGAAATCTCCCCAACCCGTGACGAGGCCCAGTTCGGCACCTTCGACCTGTGCTTGCCCTGCTTCGCCCCGCAGTTGGCGGGTCGCTTCGACGACGTGATTCAACCCCCACACGTGCGCCTGCGAGAGCAAGCCGCCGTGGGTATTCAATGGGTACTCGCCGCCGAGTTCGATTCGCCCGTCTCTGACGAACGCGCCCGCCTCGCCCCGCTCGCACAGGCCGAGCGCTTCGAGTTGAAGCAGGACCACGTACGTGAAGCAATCGTAGATTTCGAGAAAATCCATGTCGCTGGGCGATACACCCGCCATTCCGAACGCCCTCGGCGCGGCCGAGTGCAACCCGATCTGGAACGGGTCGGCGCGATTCGCGATGTCGTCGGCCGGGTACGGGTGGCCTTCGCTGGCACCCAGGATGACGACCGGTCGATGCGCCATGTCCCGAGCCCGTTCGGCACTACTCACGACGACCGCACACGCGCCGTCGGTCTCGAGGCAGCAGTCGAATTTCCGAAAGGGCTCCGAGATGAAGGGTGATGCCAGATAATCTTCGAGGGTCATCGGTCTGTCGCGCATCAATGCCCGCGGATTGAGCTGCGCATGTCGCCGACACGCGAGTGCAACCGCCGCCATGTCTTCGTAGGTCGTGCCGTACAGCTGCTTGTGGCGCATCGCGATCCACGCGTAGAATTGCGCAGGAGCGAGCGCACCAAACGGCAGGTAGTAATCGCGGAGCGTCTCAGTCATCGCGTTCGTGCCCAACGACTCGCGCGGTTGACCGGGCCGCGAGCGCATCGCCGAATATCCGTTCCAGCCGAACACGACGAGTACATGGTTCGCGATGCCTTCGGAGACGGCGATCGCAGCACTTTGCAGCGCTGCGGTGGGACTCGCGCCTCCCATATGAACCGTGATGCTGTACCGCAGTTCTTCGATCCCGAGATTCGCCGCGAGTGCCTCAGGAGTCGTGTGGATGGGCGGTGGGATCAGACCGTCGATTTCCCGCACCGACAGCCCTGCATCCAAGACCGCAGCCCGTGCGGCTTCCAGCATCAGTTCGACAGCCCAGCGACCGGAGCCGCGGACGTAGTCCGTCTCCCCGATTCCCACCAGTGCCGCTTTGGACGCGAAGCTCAGACCAGGGCCTCCTTACCGTCTGGCTAGACGGGCTGGGTACGGGCGATCCATGTACGGCCGATTCATCTACGGCCAATCAGGGATCGGTGCGGCGTCCTACGGCGAGTACGGAGGATCTGCCAGCGATCGGATGAACGCGATGACATTCCGAATCTGGTCATCGGTCAGCGAGCCGCCCCATGGCGCCATCATCTCGGACTTGCCCACTGCGCGGCCCCCCTCGGCGATCACCTTGAACAGGTACGCATCGTCGAGCGCATTCATGTAAACGCCATCGCTGTGTTTCGCCGGCTGGACGGGCAGCGTCGGCGCCACGGGACCATCGCCCGCGCCGGTCTGTCCGTGACACGATGCACAGTAGATCTGGTAGTCGGCGAGTCCCGCCTCGACATTGCCGCCCTGGGGCTGGGACGTTGCCGGTTGATCGGGCAGCGGCTTCGCGGGCTCGGGCGTCGGGATGGGTGCAGGCGTCGGCGAGGAAGGAGTGGCCGGCGGCTCGGATGAATCACCACACCCAGCGGCGATCAGTCCCACGGTCGATGCCAGCAGCAAAAATCTGGAAATTCGTTCGATTGCACTCATCGGCACAACTCCTCGGCTTTGAGAAACGCATCTCGCAACTGTTGGTAATCTCGCGTGACGGGCAGTTGCGGAAATTCCTCGATCACATTGTCAGGCGGACTGAACAGGATACCGGCCTCTGCTTCGAGCAACATGGACGTATCATTGTAGGAGTCGCCCGCCGCGATGACCTTCAAGTTCAGGCCATGAAAGGCCTCGACAGCCTTTCGCTTCTGATCTTCGAGGCGCAAATGGAAATTGACGATGCGGCCCTGCTCGTTCACCTCGAGGTTGTGACAGAACAACGTCGGGAACGAAAGCTGCCGCATCAGCGGCGCGGCGAACTGGTAGAAAGTGTCGGACAAGATCACCAGCTGGTACCGCTCGCGGAGCCAATCGAGAAACTCGGCTGCACCCGGCAGGGGTTGCATGGTTCCGATCACCTGCTGAATTTCGGCGATCCCCAGCCCGTGTTCGTCGAGGATTGCCAGCCGCTGCCGCATCAAGACGCTGTAGTCCGGCTCGTCGCGCGTCGTTCGCCGCAGTGCGTCGATACCGGTTCGTTCGGCAACGTTGATCCAGATCTCCGGGACCAGGACGCCCTCCAGGTCCAGACATGCGACAATCACGGGAACTCCTCAGCAATCCGAAGGTTTTGACGAGCGCGCCCTCGCGGGGCACCGGCCGAGACGCGCCGTCCACCCGAGTTACTACCACAAAAGGTGCGCGCGAGAGTACGTTCGTGCCATTC
>JAJDAM010000869.1 GCA_029261905.1 Deltaproteobacteria bacterium | reverse complement strand
GAGCATCTTCGCAACCGATGGGCCGTTGAGGTCGGCATCGAATAGTCCCACCCGGCGGTCCAACTGGGCCAGCGCCACGGCCAGATTCACCGAGACGGACGTCTTGCCGACGCCGCCTTTGCCGCTCATCACGACGACGATCCTGTCGACATCCGCCAAGCGCCGCAGCACCTGCTCGCGAACTGCCTGTTCATCCTCGAACAATTCGGCGTTCTCGGGCTTCTCGACTCCCTCGAGCTCGGACAACGCAGTCTCCCTCGTCCAGTCCAGCGCGTTCTCGGCAGCGTCGGAAGACGCGCCGCGGTTCAGGCGCGTGCAATACAGCGTTTGACTGGCAATCGGTCGCCGATTGTAGCCCAGCGTTCGGGTCCGAGACGGCCGCCCCGTGTTCCCTGGGATCACCTCGAGTCAGCGATGGACGCGCGACGCGCCGATGTTTGCTGCGCTCATACACCGGTGGTAGCTTGGTTTCCGTCGATCGCCCTCCTCCTCCGCGACGTCGTTCGAAATCCCATGGCCGAACTCATCGAAACGAGCGCCGGTGGTGTCGTGTATCGATCTACCGAGCGCGGTGCGGGTCCGCATCCCACCGTCGAAGTCGCGATCGCGCTGCAGCGAGATCGCATCACCCGTGCCATGACGGTTCGACTACCCAAGGGCCACCTCGAACCCGGTGAGAGCGCCGAGCAAGCAGCCGTGCGCGAGGTCCGCGAGGAGTTCGGGTTCGGTGCGCGCGTCGTCGGCACGCTCGGCACCACCGAATATGTATACGAATCCGACGCTGGGCCCGTTTCGAAGCAGGTGCACCTGTTCCTGATGGAATGGATTCCCGGTGAGGCGTCCGCATTGGACGGAGAGATGGAACGCGTGGATTGGTATTCGCTCGACGAAGCCGAACAGCGGCTAACCTTCGAAACGGAACAGCGTGCGATCGGTTGGGCCCGGCGGCAGTTACTCGAACGGGCTGGATCGAAGACCCGATTGCGCGAGGAGCTGCGCGGATAGAATCATGGCTGAAACCCACACCGTCGGGGAACGCATTGGCGCAGACCTTTAGTCACTCGAGACTATCGACGTTCGAAGACTGTCCGAAGCGCTTCGAGTACCGATACGTGCTGAAGATTCCGACCGACACCGACGGAATCGAGGCTTTCGTGGGCAAGCGTGTCCACGAGGTGCTCGAACGGCTGTACATCGCGGTGGGCCGCGGCCTGATGCCGAGCTTGCCGCGCGTGATCTCCCGCTACCACCAGATGTTCGACGACGCGTTCGACCCGGCGCGGATCAGGATCGTGCGCGAGGGGATGCCCGTCAGCTTCTATCGGGAACTCGGCGAACAATGCCTGACCGGCTACTACCGACGCCACTATCCGTTCGATGACGGAGAAACCCTCGGCATCGAACAACACGTTTCGTTCTCCCTCGACGGCGACGGAAAATACAAGCTGCAGGGAATCATCGATCGCATCGTTCGCGCCCGCGACGGCACGATCGAGATCCACGACTACAAGACCGGGAAGCGACTTCCGAACCAGGAACAACTCGATGCCGACCGGCAACTGGCTCTGTACCAGATCGGGCTCAGCGAACAGTACCCAGATCAACCGATGCGCCTGGTCTGGCATTACTTGCAGCAGAACCAGAGTCCCTCATCGACGCGCACCCCCGAACAACTCGAGACGTTGCGCGACGACACCATGGGACTCATCGACAAGATTCGGACAGAATTCGAGTACAAGCCCAAGCGAAGCGGCTTGTGTGATTGGTGCGAATACAACGACCGATGTCCCATCTACCCGAAGAAGCGTCTGGCAGAGCGGGCAGCGGGCGCCGGGGCCACAGTGCCGCCCCCTCCCCCGGCTTTGAAGGGCCAACTACAGCTCTTCTCGTCGAATAGCGAGTCGTAGCCTCTACCCCGACGTCTATCCAGACACCTACCCAGACACCTATCCTGGCACCCCAGACTCCGGCTTCGTCTGCGCCTGAAGCGAGCGGTAGTTGTAGCCGTCCGTATCGATTTCTTTCAGTTCGATCTCTTTCGCGAGTACCGCGCGCTTCCACTCCTGGTGCTCGGCCTCGCGGCCATGGAACTCGGGCATCACCTCTTTGGAAAACAGCTCCAGGCTGTCACAGATATCCTGGTGCTTGTTCTTGCCTGCCTGGTTGAGAAGGATCACCTGGTCGACGTTCGATGTCTCGAACTTTCGGAGCTTGCGGCGAATCGTCTCGGGAGATCCGATCAATCCGGTGCGGCGCTGTTTCTGCCCCTCCGGCGTGTCACGCCATTTCTGATACTCGTCCCAGAGACTGATCGAGCCGGGCTCGACCGGGCCATGTGAATTGTAGAAGCGCAACGCGAACTGGAAGAACGTCCATCCGTCTGCCTTCTGTTCGGCTTCTTCGTCGGTGTCGCAGCACATGAAACCGCTGACGACAGCGATATTCGGGTTGGTCTGATAATCACAGAGCTTGTCGAGACCATGGACGTATGCGTTGTAGTAGGCGTTGACCCAGGCCTCGGCCGCCTCGGCGGAAACGAACTGAAATCCGAGCGCGCCCATCCCGCGACGGCCCGCCATTCGAATCGTGTCGAGTTGCGAGCACGCTACCCAGAGCGGCGGATGCGGTTTCTGGCGCGGTTTCGGCAGAACGTTCCGAGCCGGGAAATCGAAGTACTTGCCGTGATACTCCCAGTTTTCCTTGGTGAACATCGGGATCACCGCGCGAACCGCATCCTCCCAGACATCTCGCTTGTCGCGAAAGCGGCGGTCGAACGGGTGCAATTCGGTCACGCTCGAACCCTCGCCGATGCCGAATTCCACGCGGCCATTGCTGACCAGGTCGAGTGTGCTGATGCGTTCAGCGACTCGAGCGGGGTGATTGGTCGTCAGCTGGACGATCCCGTGCGCGAGCCGGATCCGACTCGTGCGCTGACTCGCGGCCGACAGAAAGACCTCTGGCGCCGACGAGTGCGAATACTCCTCGAGGAAATGATGTTCGACTTCCCAAGCGAAGTCGTACCCGAGCTTGTCGGCGAGTTCGAGCTGATCGAGCGCGTCCTGGATGAGCTGGTAATCGCCGTCTTCGGTCCATGGTCGGGGAAGCTGCAGTTCGTAGAAAATTCCGAATTTCATTGGATACCGTCCCTTTTCTGTGGCCCGGTGGGTGGCAAGGGTTGTGACAAGAGATCTGGTACGAAGCCACTCGGAGACGATCAGTCTATCACGGTCACCGGACGACCCGACCTCGAGATGCGCGGTACGCCTCGCGTCTTTCGTACATCCCCAGACGTTCGAGCGCGGCCGCGACCTCACTCGGCGCGGCTTCGTCGAGCTCGTCTCGCGCTGCACGAGCCGTCTCGACCGCTTCGGTCCACTGACCCGTCTCCGCGTACGCAGCGGCGAGCGCACCGAGGGCGTCCGAGTCACGCGAGTGCGTCAGCCGGACGGCATGCTGGCCCGATGCAATCGATGCGTGGCCGTCGCGCACCGCGGCGTCGGGATCACAACACAGAATCCACGTCAGTTGCGTGAGCGCCCTGGGAGAGTCTGGAGCCAGCTCGAGCATCGCGCGCAGGTCGGTCGCGGCACTCGCCGAGTCGCCTTGTTGCTGATGGATGGCTGCGCGCAGATAGTAGGCCTTCGATGACTTGTCATCTTTCGAGAGCGCCAGCGAATACTCCCGCATTGCGCGCTCGATCTCGTCGCGCTGGGTGTGAATTCCGGCGATCGCAATGTGGTAGTCGGCGCGCTCCGGATTGATTCGGAGCGCATTGCGAAACTCGATGATCGCCTCGTCGGTTCGCTCCTGCTTTTCGAACAACCGCCCCATGTTGTACCGGGCGCGTTCACTGTCATGGATTTCGATCGATCTCTGAAGGGCTGCTGCCGCCTCTTCGTAGCGTCCGAGCCGAGTCAGCACGAAACCCATATCGCTGAGCGCCGCGGCGTGGTTCGGGTCTCGCTCCAACACCTGCTCGTAGTATTCGAGTGCCTCGTCGATTCTTCCGAGGCGAAGCGAATTCATCGCGGCATTGTTGTAGGCCTCGGCGTCGTCGACGGCTTCCAGTGCACGAACCGCGAGTTCCGCCGCCTCTTCGTGTTTGCCTGCCCAGCCGAACACTTTCGCCAGATTCGTCAGAGCGTGGGCATGTGTTTGGGGATCCAGGCGTGCTTCGACTTCTGTCGCGATTCTCGCGATTTCGGGTCCCCCCCAGTCCGGCCCGAATTCGATCTCCCCCTTCGAATGCAGCGCCTCGATGACCTGGATCGCGAGCATCCGGTTGGCGCCGATCGTCGAGTGAACGTGATCGAGAAAGAACTGATCTCCGACGATTCCATTGGCCGCCTGCTTTTCGAGATACGCCACCCAGTCCACCAGCGGAACATCGCGCTCGCGTGCGACCTCCTCGACGATCTCGACCGTGTCGGAAAGCGCGCGAAGTGGACAGACATCCTCATCGATTGCCGCTCGAAACGAGCGGCGCGCCTCCTCGAACCGCGCTGCTCCGTAGAGGATCTGACCGCGGAGAAAGTGAGCACTGGCGTTGCGCGAATCGATCGCGATCGCCTCGTCCACTGCTGCCAACGCGTTGTCGAACCGTCGCCGCCCGAATCGTCGGCGCGACTTCTGCATCCAATCGCGAAACGCGAGACGTTCGTCATCCGACAGTCCGGCGGTCGCCTCCGATTTGAACGGCGAACAGCTGGACAGGTTCGACGCGGGTGTGACCAGGATCGAACCGGCGTCGACGGATTCGGCGATATCGATCATGCGATGGAGGTTGATGCGAAAGTGGGCGAGGACTCCGGCCTTCATCCGATCGTCGCGATGGTAGGCGTTCAACCCGACACTATCGTC
>JAJDAM010000868.1 GCA_029261905.1 Deltaproteobacteria bacterium | reverse complement strand
ATCGACTCGAACAGCGCTCGAACACGGACAGGAGAACTCCATGGCAGAACTCGAAGGCAAAGTCGCGGTCGTTACCGGCGCCGCACACGGACTCGGTCGCGTACACGCGTTGAATCTCGCGAAACTCGGAGCACGCGTCGTCGTCAACGATCTCGGCGCCAGCGCGGACGGAACCGGACGCAACGAGGACCCGGCGCGGGAAGTCGTCGAGGAAATCACCAAGGCGGGCGGAGAAGCGGTACCGCATTTCGGCGACATCGCAGATTGGGAAACCTCGAAGTCACTGATCCAGACCGCCGTCGACAGTTTTGGCGACCTGAACATCCTGGTGAACAATGCCGGATTCCTTCGCGATGGCACCATCTTCAACATGAGCGAAGAGGATTTCGATGCCGTGATTCGCGTCCATTTGAAAGGCCATTTCGTGCCCTCGAAGTTCGCCTGCATTCACTGGCGAGAACGCTCCAAGGCGCAGGGCGCTCCTGTCTACGGCCGTCTGATCAGCACCGCATCCGAGTCGTACTTGTTTGGTGCCGTCGGTCAGCCCAACTACTCGGCCGCCAAGGCCGGGATCGTTTCGATGACGATGGGGATCGCACAGCTGATGCAGAAGTACGGCGTCACGGCCAACGTCATCTTGCCGCGCGCCCGCACCCGAATGACGACCTCGGGCCCCACCGCGGCGATCTTCGCGAAGCCCGAAGATGGCTTCGACAATTTCGCTCCCGAAAATGCCAGCCCGCTGTTTTGCTACATCGCCACACCGCGCGCGGAACGGATCTCCGGATACGTGTTCGTCGTCTGGGGCAAACAGGTCACGATCATCGGGCGTCCGCACAACCAGACCGTCTTCGACTCCACCCAATCCTGGACCGTCGACAACCTGCACGACCAACTCGGCCCGCACTTCGAGAAGCTCGAGCCGGTCAAGGACGGCTACAGCGTCCCCGCGATGTAGTGGTGCTCGAGACCGTCGCGAAATCTCGCGGGTTCCATGGGATCGGTGCGGCGATGGTCGTAGGGATGCTGCTTTCGTTGGTCGGATGCGATCCCAGCGCGGAACCCACGAGCACGGAACTCGCCGTGCCTGTGTCTCCATCGCCTTCCCCTCGGTCAACCAACCCGTCGACCAACCCGTCAACCAACCCCTCAGCCAATCCCTCCTTAGCCAACTACAGCGAACCCCTTTGGGCCGCAGAGTTCGAAAGCCCGACCGGCGTTTGGCGTCTGCGCTACCGACCGATTCCGGACCCGATTGTTCGAAACGAGTTGTTCGAAATCGACGCGGAACTCGTGTCGTCGGATCCGAACATCCGGATCACGGCCGTCGATGCGCGCATGCCAGAACACCTGCACGGAATGACACTGCGACCCGAACTCCACGACCTCGGTGACGGGAGATACCGGATCGAGGGGATGCTGTTCCACATGGCGGGCTTCTGGGAACTGTTCTTCTGGGTCGAACACGGGGCCAGCTGTATCGAACAGAAAGCCGCCGAACCCCAACGCGTTCGCTTCGCGGTCGTGTTGGAGTGACGAGCGGGTGTCGCAGGTGACTTTCGCGAAGCTCGCAACTGCCGCGATCTCGATCGCGCTGTCAGCCGCAGCCACAGAGCCCGCCGACGCTCTGGAGTTCACCGACTCCGAGATCAGGATCATTCGGCAGCACTCTCCGCTGGGGCCGCCGCCGCCGGATCCCAGCAACCGGTTCGCCGAGGATCCGGCTGCGGCCCGGCTGGGACAATCCCTGTTCTTCGATGCGCGTTTTTCTGCCAACAACGATGTCAGCTGTGCGACGTGCCACATCCCCGGGCTCGGCTTCGCCAATGGAGCACAGCGGGGCACCGGCACCGGGGGGCAATTGACCACCCGCCACGTGCCGACGCTGCTCAACAATGCCTACAACCGCTGGTTCTTCTGGGACGGACGCGCGGACAGCGCATGGTCGCAGGCGACTCAACCGCTCGAGAACCCGATCGAACACGGCGCGGATCGCTTACAGATCGCGCACCTCGCAAGCCATACGCCCGAGATCCGCGCCGCCTACGAGCGTGTATTCGGCTCGATGCCCGATCTGTCCGATCGGACGCGCTTCCCGGAACACGCCGCACCGACGCCCGACGTTTCGCCTCGCGCGCGGGCCTGGCGCTCGATGTCGGTCGCCGATCAGCACGCCGTCGATCGCGTGTTCACGAATCTGACCAAGGCCATTTCAGCCTACGAGCGAGAAATCGTGAGCCGCGACTCGGCGTTCGACCGCTTCGCCGCGAATATCGGCTCGCACGAGTCGGCGAGTGCCATTCCCGAGTCGGCCCAACGCGGCCTCCGACTGTTCGTAGGCCGCGGCAACTGCCGGCTCTGCCACAGTGGACCCAACTTCAGCGATGGTGAATTTCACGACACTGCGCTTCCCCGAAGCGGCGGCCTGCGTGACACCGGGCGCTGGGGCGGAACCCGTCGCTTGCTGATGGACCCGTTCAACTCGGGCGGAACCTTCAGCGACGGTGTCAGACCCGTGTTGCGCTTCGTCGCACCGCGTCAGGACAGTAGCGGCGCGTTCAAGACACCGACCCTTCGGGGTGTCGCGCGAACGGGCCCCTACATGCACACCGGCCAATTCAAGACCCTGCGAGAAGTCCTGAACTTCTATTCGACGCGTGAGAACATCCCTCGCACCCACGGCGAGCAAGGCATCATCCGACGCCTGGATTTCACCGAATCAGAACTGGACGATCTCGAGGCCTTCCTCGAGTCGCTCACGGGACGTCCGCTTCCGCAAGAACTGCTGACGGCACCGCCGTCGCCCGAGTAGCGCCCACCCCCACACGTCGTTCCCGGGCGCTGGCGATCGGATGTCATCGCAACATGGCTTATACGATCGTCCCGGCTTCTTTCCCCCAGTACCGATCTCGCAACAACCTCTTGTACAGCTTTCCGGTCGGCAGCCTCGGCAGTTCGTCCTCGAAGTCGATCGAGCGCGGGACCTTGAACCCCGCGAGCGCTTCCCTGCAGTAGGCCATCAGTTCGCCGGACAGACCTTCGTGACCCGGCGTCCCGCGCTCGAAGCCGGGCATGGTTTGCACCACCGCCTTGACCTCTTCGCCGAAGTCGACGTTGGGGACACCGAAGACCGCGACATCGGCCACCTTGGGATGCGTAATCAGATGGTCTTCGATCTCTTGCGGGTAGATGTTCACTCCACCCGAAATGATCATGTAGGCCTTGCGGTCGGTCAGAAACAGGAAGCCGTCCTCGTCGAGGTATCCGACATCACCCAGTGTCGATCGCCCTCCCGACAATTTCGATTCGGCTGTCTTTTCTGGCGCGTTGTGATACTCGAAATCTCCGGCCCCGGAAAAATAGACTGCGCCGGTCTCACCGATCGGAAGGTCGTTCCCCTGGTCATCGACGATGTGGACTGTGACTCCCATCGGCTTCCCCACCGAGCCCGGTTTCTTCAGCCACTGTTCGCTGTCGATGAACGTACTGCCGTTGCCTTCACTGCCCGCGTAGTACTCCGAAATGATCGGGCCCCACCATTCGATCATCGATCGTTTGACGGGCACCGGGCAAGGCGCGGCCGCGTGGATCGCGACCTCGAGCGAGCTCAGGTCGTAGGCGCTGCGCACGGAGTCGTCCAGCTTCAGCATCCGGCTGAACATCGTCGGGACCCACTGGCTATGGCTCACCTGGTGACGCTCGATCAACGACAGAGCGAATTCGGCGTCGAACTTTTCCATCATGACCACGGTCGCCCCGAAACAGAGCGCTGCATTCGAAAAAGCCATCGGCGCGGCGTGGTACATCGGCGCGGGCGAGAGATAGACCATCTCCTTGCGAAACCGGTACAGCGCCCCCAACGGCGCCTCGCTGTTGTTGTCCGACGGGTGCAGGTCGGGCAAGGGCCCCGTGATGCCCTTGGGTCGACCGGTCGTCCCCGACGAATAGAACATGTAGCGGCCGACCGTCTCATCGCTCATCCGCTCTGGAGAATGGCCCTCGATCGCCTTTTCGTAACTGTCGAACCCCGGGATCGTGCCATCGACCATCAGCCGCACCTTGACGCGCGCGGCGGAATGGCCTCCTTTCAGTTGCGAGACGATGTCGGCTTTTGCTCGGCTGGTGATCAGCGCCCGCGCGTCACAGTCTTCGAGGATATACGCGACTTCGGGCGCGGTCAGGAAGCTGTTGATCGGCGTGATGTAGAGCCCGGATCGCAGCGCAGCCCAGACCACCTCGAGAAATCGGGGCTGGTTCTCCATGAAGATCGCGATGTGATCACCACGCTCGAGCCCCTCGGCCCGAAGCAACCGCGCGAGCTGTGTGGACCGGCTATCGAGTTCGCGGTAGCTGACGATGCCGGTACGACCCATGATGATCGCGGGTTTGTCCGGCTGTGCGTCGACGTGGTCTCCGATGTACACGCAACACCTCCTTCGATCTCTGTGGACATTGTCTCACCGAAGGAGCCGGCCGACCAGACGAATGTTCGGATCGCTCGGCCTGTTAGAGGCGAATCCGCACTCCGACCCCCTGCCGACTCGCTGAGGTCACGAGGAACTGCAATTGCGACAAGGTTCGCTGGTAGCCCCGGTTGTCGATCACGATCCGGTATTCGCCGCGGTCGTGGCGACCCACCGCGAATTCCCAGACCCGCCCGTAGGTCTTGCGATCCGCCTCATACAGAATGTGGGCCGCGTGATCGAGCGCGAACGGCCGGAGTACAGCGTCGCATCCGGCGATGATCGAGTCGGTCTGGAACTCGAGGGCGTTCAGCTCATCGACGACGCCATGCTGCTCGAGCGCATGCAGCGCATTCGGGGGAATGTCGACGACCGACGTCCCGGTGAAACCCCACTGTTCGTCTGGAATCACGAATCCAGCGTCGCCTCGACGAAATCCCGGCTGATCGGAATCGGGGGCCGCGTGATCGTAGTAGATTGCGGCATCGGCTCTGGTTCGCACGGTCGACATCGGCCCAAAAATCTACCACACGACTTCGGTGCGACGCGCCAAGTCGTACACGCGTCGGGTTAGACTGGACCCGACCTCGAGACGACCACAGCGGAGAAGCCGATGTTCACGATGCGATTCGATTTACGCGCTCCAGACACCGGGGCTCCGACACGAGAGCTCTACATGGCTGCGATGGAGATGGCGCAGTGGGGAGAGCGCAACGGTTGCATGCAGTTGCAGGTCTCCGAACACCACGGTTCACCGGACGGCTATTTGCCGGCTCCGATCGTTCTGGCGAGCGCGCTCGCGAGTCGAACGCAGACCATCGGCATTCAGGTTGCAGCGCTGCTGGTTCCGCTTCACGATCCGATCGACCTGGCCGAGCAGATGGCCGTGTTGGACATCATTTCTGGCGGACGCGTTTCGTATGTGTGCGCGATCGGGTACCGGCCTTCGGAATACGCGATGTTCGGCCGCGACATGAAGAGTCGTGGTCGACGGATGGAAGCCAGCCTCGAAGCAATGCGAACGGCCTGGCGGGGCGAGCCATTCGACTATGACGGGCGCCGCGTCTGCGTGACACCGATTCCGGTGACAGCCGGTGGTCCGCCGCTGTTGATGGGCGGCGGCAGTCCGGCAGTCGTCGAACGAGCGGCTCGGTTCGGAATGGGAATGATCGCGCAAGGAGGCGACCCGGAACTCGAAACGCTGTACCGAGATGCATGCGAACGACACGGCACCCAGCCGGGCCTGTTCGTCAACCCATCGCCCGACATGCCGACGAGCGCGTTCGTTGCGGAAGACGTCGAGCGCGGCTGGTCCGAACTCGGCGCATACCTGCTGCACGACGCAAAGATGTACGGGGAGTGGATGGGCGACGCCAAAGCCGCGAGCGGATCCACCGCGACGAATGTCGACGAGTTGCGAGCGGAGAACGGCAACTACCGGGTCTTCCATCCGGATGAAGCCATCGCGTACGTGAAGGCCGGCGGCATCTTGCTGTTGCAGCCGCTCTGTGGCGGCCTGCCTCCGGAGATCGCCTGGCGTCACCTCGAAACCGTGAAGACGAAAGTGCTGCCGGCGTTGGGTCGTTGAGGCCAGCCAGGCACGTGGATTGGCTCGCTTGACGCTGGTGGCTTTCGTGCCGTAAGGTGCGCCCAGCCGCTCTGCCTGGCCTCTTGCCGGCACGGCGGACCCGACCGATCGAGCATCGAAGCCCAGCATTGAGGCCCAGGAGGCTCCCATGAAGGCAATGATTCCGTCCCTCGCGACCCTCCATACGACGCTCGCGGACGCCACCAGCTGAAACATCGGCAGCTCCATTTGCAACACCGAACAGCTGCAACGTCCCTAGAAGCCATCTCATAACGCCGCAGCTACTGCTGCGCCCGCGAGCACTCCGAACCGCACCCGACACGGCAGAGCATCGCCGCGTCGATTATCCCGGAGCCTTGTCTCGCTGATGACCAAAATGCCCGCGCGAACGGTCTGGTATTTCTTTGCCGTCGCGACCGCCTTCCTGAACGCCATGGCGTTCACTGTGACTGGTATCTACTACGTAAACGAAGTGGGCTTGAACCCGCTCGAATTGATCCTGCTCGGGACCGCAATGGAAAGCGCGGCGTTCCTGTTCGAGATCCCGACCGGTGTGATCGCGGACGTCTACAGTCGGCGCGCTTCGGTCATCATCGGTGTCTTTCTCAGCGGCCTCGCGATCGCAATCATCGGGGCCTTCACCGACTTCTACGCCGTGGCGGTCGGCGCTTTTCTGTATGGATTCGCGTACACCTTCATCAGCGGAGCCATCGACGCGTGGCTCGCCGATGAAATCGGTCCCGAAAATCTGGGGCCCGCCTACTTCCACGCCGCTCGGCTCGGGTACGCGGCTTCGTTTCTCGGAATCGGAGCCGGCGTCGGCATGGCGTCAGTGGACCTGTCGCTGCCGATCCTCGTTGCAGGCGCAGCGACCATCGTTGCCGCGGGCCTGTTGGTGGTGTGGATGCCGGAAACCGGCTTTCCAGGCAGCGAACACACGGCACAGCGCGAGGGCACCCGGACCTGGCGCGCGATGGCAAGCACGCTCGCCGATGGCGTCGCCCAGGTGCGCGGCCGACCCGTATTGATGGTGCTGCTTGCGATTGCCGGCTTCATGGGGATGTACAGCGAGGGGGTGGATCGGTTGAGCGAGCCGCACTTCCTGGTCAACTTCGAGTTCCCCCGGTTCGGCGGCCTGCAACCGGTCGTCTGGCTCGGATTGTTGCGTGCCGGGGCGCTGATTCTCGGGATCGTCGGTACGACGATCGCAAAGCGGCTGGTAGACCCCAGCAAGCCGCGGCAGGCCAGTGGGGCGCTGTTTGCAATCTCGGCAATCGAGATCGTGGGTACCGTGGGCTTCGCGCTCGCGGGCGAATTCGTGTGGGCAGTCGCGTGTGTCTGGTTCGCTGGGATGGCGCGCTCATCGGCTGGGCCGATCTACCGAACCTGGCTCAATCAGAACCTGGACTCGCGTTCTCGCGCGACGGTGATCTCGATGAGCAGCCAGATGGACGCACTCGGCCAGATCTGCGGGGGACCCGCCGTCGGAGCCATCGGCAACGCAGTCTCGCTGCGCGCTGCGCTCGTGGCCTCCGGGCTGATCTTGAGCCCCGCGCTGTGGCTCTACGCTCGAGTTCGCAAGTGATGAGTTGTGGTCCGAAGATTGGGTCTCGTTGATCGCGCAGTGCTGCCCCCCTAAAGAAGGAAAAGAAGGCTCCGCGCCCCGCCGCTCGATCGCTAGACCGCGTATTTCAATTCATGCGACGCGCAGCGCGCAATCGGGAGCGTCTTGATGCGCGCGAAGTAGCAATCCGCCAACCATCCCGCCAGCTTCCTCCGCCACGGGAACTCCCGCTCCG
>JAJDAM010000867.1 GCA_029261905.1 Deltaproteobacteria bacterium | reverse complement strand
TCGCCGCCGCGAAGGCACCGAACACCAGCCCGCCAGCGTGTGCGGCGAATGCGACGAACGGCACGAGCGCGCCGAGCACGCCGTTGAGGAGGATGAGCCCGAGCAGGTTTCGGCGTGGAAACCTCCACCACGCGGGCAATTGCTCGCTGCGTCGGTAGTCGAGCCACAAGACCGCGCCGGCCAGCCCGAAAACGATCCCCGAGGCGCCCACGACCGGCCCGCTTCCGAACCAACTCGACGCGAGCATCGAACCCATTCCGGCAAAGACCATCAAGCAGATCGTTCGCGCAGGGCCCAGCGGTCGCTCGACCATCGTCCCGAGAGGAAGCAGCACCAGCATGTTGATGCCGATGTGAATGATCCCCATGAAACCAGGGGCGTGCAGCAGATTTGCGGTGATGATCCTCCACAAATCGCCGTCATTCACGAGCGCAGGGATCATCTCCGCTGCGAGGTCGAGTCGAATGCCCAACCACTGCTGCAGAATGAAGACCGCAACACAGATTCCGATCAATGACCTCGTGACGACAGGCGGCGCCGGGTTCTCGCTGATTCGCTCGATCGCAGCGATTCTCTCCAGCTGCGCAGCGCCATCGGGTTGCTCGCCGATCTTCACCAGCAGCGCGTTCACGAGGAGTTCCGGTGCATCTTCGCCCGCAAACGCAGCGCGAGGAATCACATAGACCGAGTCCTTTGCACCGAGCCACAAGATCCGCGGGGACACCGCGACGTGGGTCACATCGCGGTAGGCGGTATGGATCGTAGACCGGGCGCGCTGGTTGCGCGGATGACGAATCCCGACATCGTCGAGGACGACCGGATCCGCTTCGCCGAGCAGAGGAAAAACCCGGCCGATGCCTTCGAAAGAATCGAAACTAAAGCCCACGCTCAGAGCCTAGCCCGCATTTTTGACGACACCTCGTAGCGAGGGCGTACAGGTTCGTGCTCTAGCGTGGGATATCGGGATTGCGATCAGCGTCGCGGAACGGGGATCGTCGGGAAGATTCGGCTGTAGACGAGAAAGACCAGCGCGAATGCACCGAAGAAGCCAGCCGCGATTCCGAGTTGGATGGGGCCGAGCCAAGAAAAGCTCTCCTCGGGAACCAACGAGGGCCAGACCAGCGCGTTTCGCTCGAGCCAGAAGCCGACCAGCATGATTGCCGCGACCGGTCCGATGATGTACCAGCTGCGCTTCGGTGCTTGCCCGAGCAATACCCAGAACGGAACGATCCAGCAGCCGAACCACGCCATCAGCGACAGCGGTACGTAGGGTTCCCACAGTCGCTCCGCGACGAAGTAGCGCGTGTCCTGCAGGAATTGCGAGCCGAGCCGCAGCTGGAAGAACTGGGTCTCTTCGGGAAGGTTGCCGTACCAGATCACGATGTACTGCGAGAAGAACAGATACATCCAGAAGATCGAAAACGCGAACAACATCTTGCCGAGGTCGTGAAGTCGATCCTTCGTGACGACGCCTTCCCAACCCGGCGAGTTGCGAAGCAGCACACAGATCAACGTGGTCATGGCGATGCCGGAAAGGAATCCACTCCAGGTGAAATACCAACCGAACATCGTCGAATACCAGGTCGGCGTCAGTGACATGACCTGGTCGTAACCAATGAGCGTGTACCCGAAGGCGTAGATCAGAGCGATGATCGGAGCGAGGATGCGAAGCTTTCGATCCGACTCGGCCTGCTCGATCTCGTCGCCCTGCCAGTTGGCCGACCAGCTGGCGAACATCCCCTTTGCCTGTGTCGCCTTTTCAGCCGCACCGTTCAGCGAAGGTCGAACGGAGACCTTCAGAAACCGAATCGTCAGAACCGCCAACACGGCCAACACAGCCAGGTCGGTCGTATAGACGCGTCCGATCGTCAGCCAGCCTTCCTTGCCGTGCGGGGCTCCATGGATCCACGGATGGATGTGCTCTCTGCCGAGAAATCCGATCGCCAGCAGTACAAAGCTGACCGGCACCCAGGCGGCGATCCCTTCGGCGACGTGGCGCACCGGCCCAGGCCACTTGGCACCGATGATCACGATCGCGCATGCGAGACAGAGGCCTCCCTGCGCGAGAGTCGCGAAATAGAGGAAGTTGACATGGTAGGCGCGCCAGGCCGTGTCGGGGTCCGTCATCACGCCGGCGACGAACGACACGACGCCGATTGCGATCAAGACGCCGCAAACACCGATCAACGAAGTCGGCAACGAGCGCGGATTTGCGGTAAGCCCGCTCACTGGAGACTCCCACTCGGATTATTGATGTAGCGGACGTAGTTCACGATGTCCCAGCGGTCCGACGACAGAATCCGCGAGTAGCCTGGCATCCGGCGCCGGCCGTATCGGATCGTCGTGTAGATGTGGCCGTCCGATCGGACGCGGGCGATGCTTGCGGGGCCCGCGACAGCCAGGACGCCGGCAAGGGGTCCGTTGATCGACCCAGTCATGCTGATGGGGCCGTCACCGAGACCGTCCATGCCGTGACAGGTTTCGCAGTAGCGTTCGTACTGTGCCTTCCCGTTCGAGAGCGATTCGAGTGTGACCGGCCGCGGATTGACGAGGACATCAGAGGCCGCATCGATGATGTTCGAAACCTCGGCCTCGCCACCCGTGATCGGAACGGTTCCTTCGGGCGGCATGAATCCCTCGGTGCGCCCGCCGTAGCCGACGCGCTCGAAAGCCTGAACCGACTTCTGCCACTTCATCTGGGGGAACCAGTCGACCGACCACTGTTCCCAGCAGCCGACCGAAGTCACCATGATGAGACAAATCAGTGCGACAAAGCTGCGCGGGTTCCCGTGCGCGATGCGGCGCGTCGCCGAAGTACTCGACGGTGTCCCGGTTGCGATCGGGGTCTCAAGCCTCGACAAGGGTGACCTCCGTCGCCTTGAAGTCTCGCAGCAAGGCATCGACTTCGGCCACGTCGCGGTCCTGGCACTCCACGACCACGCCGAAATCCTCCGCAGAGAACCGCGGACTGTAGGCTTTGCTGCTCTTGAAGTTCGGCAGGCCGCCATAGATGAACAACCCGAGAACGGTGAGCAGACCACCGAAGAGAATCGTCAGTTCGAACGCGATGATCGTGTACGGCGGAATCGACGCGTAGGGTTTGCCGCCGACCAGAATCTGCCAGTTGTTCGACATCCATACGGTCATCGCATAGCCGGTCACGACGCCGGTCAAGCCGCCGATCAGCGTCAGCAATCGCACCTTGCTCGGCTTCGGAATCACGGCGTCGTCGACCTCGGGAAACGGGGCCGGCGCGTACGTCTCGATCTCGGTGAAGCCGCGGCCGCGCAGCTTGGTGACGACGCCCGCAGCTTGAGCCGGTAGTTCGTAGATGCCCATTATGGTCGGCATCAGTGGGCTCCTTGGGCTGTGTGGTCAGCGGAATGATCGGCGGCATGCGCCTTTTCGTGGATCGCGATTTCCTTCATTTCCGCGATCGCAACGATCGGGAAGAGCTTCAGGAAAATCAGGAAGAAGGTGCAGAAGAAACCGAAGCTGCCCGCCAGGATTCCCATCTCGGGCCAGCTCGGTACGAACACGCCCCAAACCGCCGGATTGTATTCACGAGACAGGCCGGTGATGATGATGACATATCGCTCGAACCACATTCCGATGTTGATGAAAACCGACAGCACGAACAGGAACGGGATGTTCACGCGCAACTTCGGAAACCACAGCAGCTGCGGTAACACGCCGTTGCAGATGATCATGATCCAGGTCGAGATCCAGTAGGGCCCGAAGGCGCGCAGCCAGAAGGCGGTCTGCTCCGGTTCGACCCCGCTGTACCACGCGATGAAGTATTCCGACGCGTACGCGTATCCGACGATGATCGATGTCAAGAGGATGAACCTCGACATGTTCTCGAAGTGGTAGTCGGTGATGTAGGCCTCGAGTTTATAGATCCGTCGGATCGGAATCATCAGCGTCAGGACCATCGCAAAGCCCGAGAAGATGGCGCCGGCTACGAAGTAGGGCGCGAAGATCGTCGTGTGCCAGCCGGGCACGATGGCGACCGCGAAGTCCCAGGAAACGACACTGTGCACCGAGAGCACCAGCGGTGTCGCGAGCCCCGAAAGGTGCAGCACCGAGCGATTGTGTGATTTCCACTGCCGCGACGATCCCTGCCAACCCAGTGCGAGAACCGTGTAGAGGACTTTCTTCCATCCCGTTGCGCGGTCGCGCGCGATCGCGATGTCGGGAATCAGCCCGACGAATAGAAACAGGATCGAGATCGTCGCGTACGTCGTGATCGCGAAGGTGTCCCACAGCAGCGGGCTCTTGAAATTGACCCACAGGGCTCGCTGGTTCGGGTAGGGCAGGATGAAGTACGACTTCCACATCCGGCCGACGTGGATCCCGAGGAATTGGGCCGCGGTGAGGACCGCAAAGACCGTCATCGCCTCGGCGCCGCGATTGATCGCATTGCGCCACTTCGCGCGGAACAAGAACAAGATCGCGGAGATCAGCGTTCCAGCGTGTGCGATACCGACCCAAAACACGAACGTGACGATGTAGACGCCCCAGAAGATCGGGTGCGCGTAGCCAGCGATGCCGAGCCCCTTGTAGACCTGGTAGACCCAGATCCCGCCCGCGAGCATCATCAAGCTCACGCTCAGCAGCAGCAGTAGCCAGTAGCCGAGCGGCGCGCCGTCCATGACGGCGAGAATGTCGCGATTGGTCGCAGATTCTTTCTGGCGCGGTGCAGGCCGAATCATTGCAGCGACAGAACCAGCGGGCGGCGGCGTCATCCTTCCATTCCCTCAGGGCCTCGCGTCACCTTTTTCAGGTACGCGATCGACGGGCGGGTGTTCAGAACCTGCAGGGCGCGGTAGGAGCGTGCCTTGCCAGCTTCGGCTCGCTTCACGGCCTTGCTCTCCTTGTCCTTCAGATTGCCGAACGTAATGGCTTGTGTGGGGCAGGTCTGCGCGCAAGCGGGTGTGACTTCCCCGTCGGCGATCGGCCGGCCCTCGTCCTTGGCGAGTTGTCGACCGTTCTCGATTCGCTGGACGCAAAAAGTGCACTTTTCCATGACGCCCTGGCCGCGGACTGTGACATCCGGGTTGGTCATCAGGTTCATCGGCTCGTGAATGTTCTCGATCGCGTAGTCGTACCAGTTGTAGCGCCGCACCTTGTAGGGGCAGTTGTTCGCGCAGTAGCGCGTGCCGATGCAGCGGTTGTAGATCATCCCGTTCAACCCTTCCGGGTTGTGGTAGGTCGCAAAGACCGGGCACACGGGCTCGCAGGGCGCTGCGCCACACTGCTGGCACATCATCGGCGAATGGCGCACGTCGGTGTTACCGAGCTCTTCGTGGTCGGTCGGAAGATTTCGACCGGTCACCAGCTCCTGGAAGCCTTCGCCGATGTAGCGCTCGATCCGGATCCACTGCATCTGTCGGTCGAGCAACACCATTTCTTCGCCGACGTTGATGATGTTGTTTTCGATCGAGCAGGCGACGATGCAGGCACTGCAGCCGTTGCACCGGTCGAGGTCGATCGTCATTCCCCAGCGGTAGGGGCTCTGTTCGTCACTGTCGTTGATCGGATCGTAATCGACGATCATTTCGTGGCTTTCGCCGTGTGCAGCTGCGGCCCCGTGGCCACCGTCGTGACCTTCACCGTGACCGGCCTTCGCGAGCGCAACGAGCGATATCGCGTCACCCAGTTCGCGGCCGCGTTTATTGTCGAACTCCTGCGTCTTCGGGATCCGTCGGTGCGCACCGGTTGCCCGAACCTGAGCCTTCGTCGTCAGCCATGCGCGACCACCGGCCTCATCGGTCACTGCCGGCAGAATCGAGATCACGCTGACACCGCGGACGCCGGGCGTGCCGTCCTCGGTCTTGGAAGCGTAGAAGCCGACGCTGTGGCCTTGCCCGATTTGGATCGCGATGACGTCGTCCCGGATCCCGCCGCGCGGCAGGATCGGCAGTTCGACGCTGCCCACACCGGTCTTGACGGTGACGACATCCCCGTACTCGACGCCCATCGACTCGGCGGTGTTGTGACTGATTTCTGCCCAGGACTGCCACGTCACCTTCATCACCGGATCGGGTGTTTCCTGCAACCACGGCAAGTTTGCGCCGCTGCCGTCGGACAACAGCGGGGACGGAATCGGCAGCAGTGTCAGGCCTTCTCCCGCCAGTCGCGGCTCGCTGAAGCGGAGGCTCGCTGCGCTCGGCGCCACGACGGCGAAGCCGCCGCCCGATGCGTCGGAGAACACGCCGCCGGCCGCACGCGCCGCGTGGAAGTCCGTATCGGACCAGGCCTGCTGCAGCACTTCGCGGAAACTCGTGGACGGAAGCTGCGCTGCGACGCCCGCTCCCATCGTCTTTGCCGTCTCGATCAGCGTGTCGCCGACGGCCTGCGTATCGTGCAGGGGCCGAAGCGTCGGCTGAACCAACGATCGAACGCCCGGTCGCGGAGCATGATCGCCCCAGGACTCCATCGAAGTGTGATCGGGAACAATGAGGTGCGCGTGCTGGCTGGTTTCGTCGGGGCCAGAAGCCGTCGAGACGACGAAGTCGACCTTCGCGAGCGCCTCGTTGAAGCCGGAGGCCGCGGGCATCGAGTACACGGGATTCGAGTCGTGAATCAGCAACACACCCACTTCGCCGCCCTTCATCGAATCCACAAGCGACGCGACCTGGCTGTAGCTCCCGACCTGGCCCGAAGCGGTGGCTTCGGGAGTCACCAGCATTGTCTTGCCGGTAGCTCCGATGACGGCGTTCAGAATCAACACGGCAGCCGTCGTGGCGACGGCGTTCTCGGTCAAGACGGCGATGCCGGGGGGCAACGCCAGCGGCGCTTCCGCAGCCAGCAGTCTTTCGCCGAGTCGCTTGATCGCGGCGGCCGGTACCTCGGTGATCGACGAAACGGAACTGGCTCCGTATTTGGCGAGCAGGCCGCCAACCACGTCGGCCGCGGGTACCGCAACGCCGGTCTGGGTCGCATGATCGAGTGCAGCCTTCGCGATCCCCAGCGCCAGGATGCCTTCGGTGCCAGGCTTCGCCGGCAACCACTCGTCGGAGTTACCGGCAGTCATGCTCAGCCGCGCACCGACATAGACGAGCGATGCGCCGCCATTCGCGTGATCGCCGACCGACCGCACCTCGGCAAATTGTCGACTGTGCTCGACGGGCGATACCCAGCTCTCGAGGAAATCGGATCCGAAATCGAGAACGAAATCGCTCTTCGATAGATCGAAGACGGGGGTGCTGGACGCACCGAAAACCGCGCGTGAAGCTTCCTTCAACGCCGAGTAGTCGAACGGCTCGTAAACGACACGCTCGCCCGACCCGGTTGCGGCGATCCAGCTGTCGATCAGACCGGTCAGCGTCGGGCCCGTCTCGCCGCTCAGAATCCGGGTGCGTGCACCGGATGCCGCCAGTTTCTGCGCGAGTAGTGTATGAGCCTCTGCCCAGGTGATCGGTGCGTAACTGCCATCGGTCTGGCGCTGCATCGGTCCCGGGTAGCGGTCCGGCAGGTAGGTTCGTCCAATACCAGCCTGACCCCGGGCACAGAGCGCGCCCTGATTGATCGGGTGGTTCGGATTGCCTTCGAGTTTGATCGGTCGGCCTTCTCGGGTTCGCACGTGCAAACCGCAACCCACCGGGCACTCCTGGCAGGTAGACGCGTAGATCACGGCCAGCCCCGGTGTGATCACCTCGGGTTGGACGACGTACGGAATGAGCTTTTCGACCGGATCCGAGCAGCCACTGGCCGCGGCTGCGCCGGCGCTGGCACCGACGAGCTTCAGAAAATTGCGACGATCGATCTGGGGCATGGATCCTTTATTCCCTGGTCCTGTCGGTCCTGTTACAGCCGACTGCGCAGCAGACTAGTAGTGACAGGTGTAACAGTCCTGTGAGACTTCGTTGTCGCGGTGGCAGGTGATACACCATCCCATCTCGAGGGTCTGCGTCGGCAGGCCCCAGGGCCACCACTCGGTGTCCTCTTGCACCACGACTTTGTCTTGGTCTTCGACCTGACCATGGCATCTCTGGCACTCGACGCCGGCCTTGACGTGGCGGTTGTGTCGGTTCTGCACTTGCGCGGGGAGCCGATTGACCTGCTCCCACAAGATCGGCGTTTTGTTCTCCCAGTGCTCTTTGAGCGTCTGAATTCCGGACAATTCGTCATAGCTGGCTGGGAACTGGCTATGGCAACCCATGCAGACTTCGACCGACGGAACCCCGGCCGACGGCGAACGGTCGGTGCCGGAGTGACAGTATTGGCAATCGATGCCGAACTCACCCGCATGATGCTTGTGACTGAACGGGATCGGCTGAACGAGCCCCGGTGTGTCCTCATCGAGTGCGGCTTCGTGGGACTGACAGGCGGACCGGCTGGGCCACGGCGTGTCGAATTCCTTGGGGATCGAGATCTCCAGATGCGGGTCCGCTTCCTTGAGTGCCCGAAGTTCATGGGCTTCGCAGACGCTCCGCGCGGTCAATTCGCTACCCGATTCGGCTGATGCAGGCTGCACTGCGCTGGAGACGAGTCCCAGCGACAACGCGAGCGCGAGTCCGACTGTGAGGCTTGTTCGATTCGTGTTCATTTCGCGAACTGCAAGCCCCCTTAGGGTGTCAGAGGCAGTATCTGGTCGAGTGGACGTTCGACGGTCCACCATTTCTGATTTCGGCCGCCGAGGTTCAACGACCCTTTCGCCACTTCGCCACTTAGCCACTTAGCTGGTCTCTTGATCGACCCCACCCCAACTCGCGTTCAGGGGAGTTGCGGACCAGAACGTCAAAAACACGGCGTAGTACGCCGCGAGTCACTTGTCTGACTGGCCCTGTGGACCGCCGACGCGCGGTGGGATACTACGGAAGCCGTATCGAGTCAAGGCAAGTCGGCTCAGATTCGCCTTTCGTGCGCGGAATTCCTCGGTTTTCGGTGCACGCAGAATGCTGATTCTCGCGCTTCGACACGGTTTTCCCGACGACAATCTCCGTCCCTAATCGAGACTTGAAATCCGCTTCGTTTGGCTCCCGATGCCCAGCCATGCGCACCCGATCCCCAACTGATAGACTGCGATCCTTATTTCGCGAGCGAATTCAAGCTCTTCTCGACACCCTCCTGAATCCGAACGAGCCAAGCCCAAAGCCGAGCCAATAACCAGGTCAGGTCCAGACAAACCCCGCCAACCCCCATGCCGAGCGCGCAGCCTGCCCGCTCCCCCCGCGAGATTCCTTGATCGACTTTCAACCCACCGAAGAGCAGCAACTCATCATCGAAGTCGTTCGTCAGTTTGCGGGGAATGAACTTCGGCCGATCGCCCGGGATTGCTCAGAATTGCGCGAAATCCCAGCGAAAGTGCTCGCCCAGGCCCACGAACTCGGATTGGTAGCGACCTCGATCGAGGAATCGCACGGGGGCGGGGGAGAGCGCTGTGCCGTAACCGGGTGTCTGATCGCCGAGGAACTGGCACACGCCGATCTCGCGTTGGCTCTCGCGATCCTGTCTCCCGCACTGATCGCGCTGCCCGTGTGCGATCTGGGCAGCGAGGAGCAAAAGAGCGCCCATCTGCCGGCTTTCACCCGCTCGCAGTTCGTGCCGGGATCGCTCGCGGTGGTCGAGCCGGACATCCGGTTCGACCCGCTCGCACCCAGAACCCGAGCGCGGGCCCAAGACGGAGGATTCGTACTCGACGGCACGAAGTGCTTCGTTCCGTGGCTGGAGGGCGGAACCCAGGTCATCGTGATTGCCGCGACCGAGAGGGGTCCCCGCCCCTTCTTGATTTCTCGCGATTGCCCGGGGCTCAGCGTGGTGCCCGAAAGAAACATGGGAATCGATGCGCTGCCTACCGTCGAGCTGACACTGGAAGGCGTCTTCGCCCCCGCGGATGCCCTACTCGGCCCGGACGACGATCGCGCGGTGCGCTCGTTGATCGATCGCGGCCGCGTCGGCCTGGCTGCCACCGCGATCGGCGTCGCGCGCGCCGCCTATGAGGTGGCCCTCGAGTACGCAAAGGAACGTGAAGCGTTCGGTGCGCCGATCGCCACCAAGCAGGCGATCGCATTCAAGCTTGCCGACATGGCGATCGAAATCGACGGCGCCCGGTTGCTGGTCTGGGAAGCGGCCTGGAAACTCGATCAGGGCGACACCGTGACCCGCGAAGCCACGCTCGCACACTGCCAGGCCCGACGGGTTGCGCTCGAAGTCGCGGATGGAGCGGTCCAGGTGCTGGGAGGCCACGGCTACATTCGCGAGTACCTGCCGGAGCTCCATCTCCGCAACGCTCGCGGCTTCGCCGCATTCGAAGCGCTTGCACTGGTCTGAGGAGAAGCCGTGGCGATTTCATTCGACCTGACCGAAAACACGCTGTATTCACGCGCCTACTACCACGACGTTGCGCTGAAGCAGATGCGCCCGATCTCGCGAAAGTACGACGACGAGGAGCACGCGTTCCCGCAGGAGTGGGTCGACTTCTTCTGGAAACACGGTCGCAAGGGACCTCAGGGTGGACCGACCGATGGCCCCAGCGACGGGTTCGTACGGGTCTGCGTGCAGGCCGAGGAACTCTGCTGGGGCGATGCGGGGCTCTACCTGCGGATGCCGACGCCGGCTCTGGGAGGATCCGCCGTTTCGGCTGCGGGAAGCAAGGAGCAACGCAAACGCTTTCTTTCCCGGTTCAACGAGCCGGAGGGTACACCGTGCTGGGGCGCCATGGCGATTACGGAACCCGGAGCGGGGTCCGATGCGGCCGCGATCGAGACCACCGCGAGACTCGACGGTGACGAGTGGGTCCTGAACGGAACGAAGATCTTCTGCACGGCAGGTGAAGGTGCATCGGAAGCCGAAGGCGGCTTCGTGGTCGTATGGGCGACGCTCGACCGCAGCGCCGGACGTGCCGGAATCAAGTCGTTCGTGGTGCCGGCGGGCACACCGGGGATGAAGCTGGTCGGGCTCGAACGGAAACTCGGAATACGGGTATCGGATACCGCCACACTGGTATTCGAGGATTGTCGCGTTCCACGCGAGAACCTTCTCGGCCGCGAGGAAGTCAAGCAGCGCAAGTCGGGCGCAGACTCGAGTGCTGGGAAACCCGGATTCAAGGGTGCGATGGCGACCTTCGATGCGAGCCGACCCATCGTCGCCGCGATGGCGGTCGGTGTCGGACGCGCATCTCTCGATTTCGTCAAAGAAGAGCTCTCACGACAGGGATTCGCGATACGATACGATGCACCGCGCTACGATCAGGGTGCCATCGAGCGGGACGTCATCGAAATGGAAGCCCAGCTCCAGGCGGCAAGATTGCTGACCTGGCGGGCCGCCAGCATGATGACGCGCGGCATCCCCAACAGCCTCGAGGCGTCGATGGCCAAGGCGAAAGCCGGCCTGGTCGTCACGGAGATCACCCAGAAAGCCGTCGAAATCCTCGGTCCGCCGGGTTATTCGCGCAAACTCATGGTCGAGAAGTGGATGAGAGACGCCAAGATCAACGACATTTACGAAGGTACCCAGCAGATCAATCAGCTCATCGTGGCCCGGCGGATTCTCGGATATTCATCCGGCCAGCTGCGCTAAGGGAGAGGTTCAGTCATGCCTGTTAGTTCGGAACTACTCGAAATTCTCGTCTGCCCGGAGAGCCGACAACCGGTCGCCCCGGCGTCCAAGGAAGTCATTTCAAGATTGAATGACGAGATTCGTGCGGAGAGGCTGAGAAACCGCGGGGGCGAACTCGTCACCGCAGAGCTGTCGGAGGGCCTCGTCAGAGAAGACGGCAAGATCCTGTATCCGGTCGACGACGGGATCCCGGTGATGCTGATCGAGGAATCGATCGAACTCGGCGTAACGCAGCTGCACTAGGCACCTGAACTCACTGCGGTGCCTGCCCGATACCGCTCCGACTACTGTGCGAATTCCCGCCGCTTGAGTTCGCGCACATACTCCGTGAGGTCGGGATCGGAAGAGACGAGTTCTGAAATCCGCTGCTCGTAGCTGGCCGCATCACGCCGCAGCGGTTCGTCGTCGATCTTGATCGACAGGTGGTTGGTGAGCTTCTGAACGAGTGCGAGCGCACCCCGCGGATTCGGCGACACATTGATGTAGTTGGGGAGCCCGGCCCAGAGGCTGGTCACCTCGAACCCTTCGCGGTTCAACCGATCCGCCAACACCCCGACGATTCCGGTCGGCCCGTGGTACAGACTCGCGTTCACATTCAATTCATCGAGCAACTCGGGTCGCGTCGAAAAACCGGTGACTCCAACCGGAAGGGAATAGACGACATCCGCCACGTACGCGCCAAGCAACACCACCTGGCGTATCTCGAGTCTTTCGGCCAGTGCGACGATCACGTCGCTGAATCGTCGCCAGCGAAGATGCGGTTCGACCCCTATGCCGACCACGATTTCGCGTGAAGAATCCAGCGACCCGTATTCGAATCGCAAACTCGGCCATTCGATGATGCGTCCGGCTGTGGGATCGGGCCTTACGGTCGGTCGTTGAACCGTGAAGTCGAGAAATTCTTCGCCATCGATCTCGGCCAATGGCACCGAACAGATCGAATCGCTGATGAAGCGAGCCGCGCTCGATGCCGCTTCGCCGGCGTCATTCCATCCCTCGAAAGCCAATACCATTGGCGCATCCCGAAGGACGGGTTGAACGTGCATCGAAAGTGATTCATCCACATCCCAGAGTTGCACGCGACGGCAGTCGAACACAACCAGATAATGGGCTGTCGTTCGATTGGGGAGGTCAGGCGATCAGTCGGTAACCGTGGCCTCGAACCGAAACGATGTGTACGGGGTCCGACGGATCCTGCTCGATGTATCGGCGCAGCCTCACGATGAAGCTGTCCACCACCCGCGTCTTGGTGTCGGGCCGAAGGCCCCACACTCTCTCCAGGAGTTCGCCGCGCGTCACCGCTTCGCCTTCGCAATCGATCAATGCCCGCAACAGACCGAGTTCACGTGTCGTCAAGTTGATCGTTCCACGCGGAGTATCGAGTTCGAAGCGATCGAAATGAACCGTGGTGTCGCCGATCGCGAATGATCGCAGTTCGTCGCTGGGTGACTCCATGCCATCCCATCGCCGGCGCCGCAACAGCCCCTTGACCCGCGCGAGCAGTTCGTCGAGATGAAATGGCTTGGTGAGGTAGTCGTCGGCACCTTCCTCGATGCCGCGAATCATGTCGCCCTGGGCATCCTTCGCCGTCAGGATCAGGACTGGCACGAAGTTTCCCGCGGCCCGCGCACGCCGGACCACCTCGAACCCACCCATCCCCGGCAGCATGAGGTCCAGCAGCACCAGATCGAACGAAAGCGACGAATCTGCCAACAGACGATCTGCCGCGCTCCCGTCCCGGGCGACCGTGATCTCATGCCCCTCCCTTTCGAGATTGAACGTGAGTCCATCGACGAGATGGGCCTCGTCTTCGACGATCAGAATTTTCGGCACACTGGCTCCAACTCAGTATCCAGCCGCACGAAGTGTCACCTCGAACCGGCTGCCCTCGCCCCAGCCCTCGCTGCGGGCTACGACGCGCCCACCCTGACGGCGAACGAGATTTCGAACGATGAACAGCCCCAACCCCAGCCCCGAGGCGGTGCGCTGGACGTCGCGTCCTACGCGGTAGAACCGCTGGAAGATCTTTCGCAGCTCCCGAACCGGGATCCCGACGCCACGGTCGGAGATATCGATGCGAACCCTTCCGTCGATTGCATTGGAAACCGACACCTTGACCTCCACCGGGTCGTCAGAGTACTTCACGGCATTCTCCAGCAGGTTTCGAAACACCAACGCCAGCTCGCCGGGGTCGCCGCGAACGATGGCATTGCTGTTCGCGACCAGGCTGACGGACTTGACGGGCAGCGCGTGACGCTCTCGAACCTCTTCGATGCAGGGTTCGAGTATCTCGGTCAGCGCGACATCCTGGAGCTTCGCGCGGCGACCCGGCTCCTCCGCTCGCGCGGCAGCGAGCACCTGGTCGACCGTCTCCTCGAGGCGTTCGAGGTCTTCGGCCATCCGACCGAGGAATTCCGAGCGATTTTCCCGAGGTGGATCATGTTTGACCATCGTTTCCAGGTAAAGGCGCAGCGAAGCCAGTGGCGTCTTCATCTCGTGCGTGACCGCATCGAGAAACGCGTGCTGCCTCTGATTGAGACGCATCTCTCGGACCAACCACGCGCACAACCACACCAATCCGATGATGATCAACGCGAACAGCGCGATCCCGAGTACCAACAGAATCCAATCGAGACTCGTCAGCCCCGTGTCGGCGACGGGCCGGTCGGCGAACAGGACCAACACCCAACCCACCGCGAGCACGAGCGCCAGCGCGCTGAGTACAAAACCCAGTGTGACGGGAAACCGTACGGAACGACGTGCCATTGGACGAGCCATTCTCCCGAAGGTGATGACCGATGATGACTCACTGTGTCTACGGATTATGACTCCAAAAGGTACGTTAGAATCTATCGAGCACCCAAACCTGGTCATCCATCCAGGCTCCTTCTCACACGGGCCAACCCAGGACACGAGCGACGGCTGACAGGAGTACCGGTGAAGGCAGCGACCCCCGAGCGAGCCGCACTCGCATTCTTGGTACTTCTCGCGCTCTGTTTGAACCATTCGACAGCCGGCGCCACCACGTTGCCCGACGAGGGCGATTGCCCACCGCTCGGCGGGCGTCCCGGGGAAGTCGAGATCGAAGACGCGGCTCCGACGGTCATCCGTGAAGGGATGGTTCTGAGCTACAGCGACATCGTGCTGTTGCGCGAGTTGATTCCGGTCGAGATCTGGCGTCACCGCAACATCTTCTTCTTCGACGGAATGCGGATGGAGCTGGGCGCGTGCCACCGCCGCTACCCGGTCTCGAAGGACTACTCCGACGCAACCGAGCAGTTTTCAGGCCAGGCGGCTGTCGACGAAGACGGAAATCTCTGGGGATACGTCGCCGGTGTTCCGTTTCCCCCTGCAGCGATCAACAGCTCGGACCCCGACGCCGGGGTTCAGTGGGCTTGGAATCTCGAGCAGCGATATCGGGGCGCAGGGCCACACGGGAAGTTCCGGATTACCGACATGCCGAGTCGAATCGGCGGCATCCAGGTCTATACCGGCAATTTCTTTCATCTGCGAACGCGTCACCGCTCCGACCTCGTAGACACGGAGTTTGCCGTCCCCGGCTCCGAGGAAAGCCTGTGGATCGGTGGTGGACGCTTCGATACCCCGTTCGACGCGCGCCATCTCGCGTGGCGCCAAATGCGACCGATCAAGACCGAACAGAAGTACACCCAGAGCGATTCGACGTTCGTGTACGTGCCCACGATGCGAAAGGTTCGACGTTCGGCCACGACCTGGATCGATGGCATGTTCACGCCCCGATATCGCATCGGCGGCGATCACGGGGGCGGCAGCCTCGCCGTCGGATCGAATGGTGCAACTCCGACCGGTTCGGTGAGTCCGACCTCGGCGCTGTCGGCGGCGATCACCGAGCACCTGGATGCGGGCTTCACCGATTTCGCCATCCGACCCAATGCCTATCACTGGCGGATCTTGGGAGAGCGAGAAGTGTTGGCACCGATCAACTCGACACGCTCCGGCTACCCCCACGATCTCGACCGGAACTTCGGCTCGATGGGATTGTCGGTCGGAAGCGATCGCTGGGAGATTCGTCTGGCCGTCGTGCTGGAGGGCTCAGCGAAGACGAGGAACGAGGGATTCCAATACATTCAGATCTACGTGGACTATCAGACCCAGATGCCGCTGTACATCATCACCCGAAGAGCCAAGGGCCAACTGGTAGACATCGGCATTCCGGTCCACCGGTTCAGCGGTGACGTGCTCGACTATCCCCACTGGCCGGGCAACGAGAGAGCCGCCGTTTTCGACCCTGTTGCAGCCGTCGTATACCACGTTGGGGATGGCGGCAGCGGATGGCGACGTGAGGCCTATGACATGCTGTCGGTTACGCCGCCCGAGAAATCGATGCGGCGCATGATTTCGACGGACTATCTGGTTCGGGGGCACTGACCACCGGGCGCTGCGACGAACGCGCTAGAAGGTCCAGCGCAGCCGGAGCCAGGCCTCGTCACGCTTTCGGATATTCGCGATGAAGCGATCCCCGCCGTCCTTGTACGCGTCCGGTCCAGCCCGGTTGACGGGCGGGCCGATCGGGTTGACGCCCATGTCGTTCAGTTCGGTGTGCCCGAAGAACAGCGAGATCCCCATGGTCGCAGAAAACGCCTCGGTGAACCGGTAGTTGATCGATGTCAGCACGCCGCCCGACTGCGAGTTGAAGTCGTAGATCGTCACGATCGACGGGTTGAGCCGATCCTGGAAATACCCGGTGAACGCCGCAAACGTGAACAGCACGTCCCACTCGTCGCCCGCATGACCGTCCGTATGGCCCGCGACATAGCGGAAGAACCACTGGGAATTGAAGAAGAACGTTCGATTCGCGTTCAGGAAATTGATGAACGTCGGACGGTCGACAGAGACGGTCAAGTTCAACGTATCGACGTTCTTCGAGCCGTCGAATTCGTTGCTGTTGCCGAGCGGGATCGACTCGAACCAGGTGAACTCGACCCCCCAGCTCGACTTCGTGTAGTCCTCTCCGAAGTCCATCGAGAACCCGAACACGTTGCGCTTGTCGTAGTTCAGCACCACTTCCTGGCCACCGTGCCACAACAGCGTCCTGCGTCCGTATTGTCCGTTGCCGCCCGCCTTCACGACGTTGCGCTGCACTCCGACCAATCCGAGGATTCCCGCGACCGCCGAGCAGCGGTACATCTGGTTGAACGAGCACCTGTCGAGTGCGAAGGGCTGCGTCCCATCGAAACACTTCGGGTTTTCAGCTCTTTCCACTTCGTCGGTACAACCCGAAGCAACGACCAGGAACAATCCGAAGTTCCACGAGACGGCCGCCAGCTCGTTTTTGAATATCTGTGCGGTGCCATTCAGGAATTCCTGATCGTAGTCCCGCGCAATCTCGCCACCGGCGCTGGCAGGCAAGAAGAAGCCGACCTCGTTCGGACGAGTTGCGCACCCCGCCACCAGGACCGTGCATCGAGTGGGAGTCGGCAGCTGATTGAGTACACCGGGAATGATCGGCTTGGAGTTGCAGCGCGGCCCGAGATCCGGGCGTGCTGCGATCTGCTGCGCGAGCTGGGCCGGAGTCAAACAGCCCGCCAGGGGGTGATAGAGCGTCGAAGCGTTCTGGAAATTGACGATGAAGACCGGTTCGTTGGCACGTACGAGCGACTGGTAGTTTCCACGGGAGCTGTCCGAGTTCGCCTTGTTCAAGTACTCGGCGATCTGCGCCTGACAGGTCGCATCGTTCACGAAATTGTTACAGGGAGTGAAAGTCGAGACGACCGGCCCGTTCGGGTCGAAGTCGCCGGTCTGCGGCGCCAACTGACCGAAGCACGACATCATTCCAGCAGAATTGGTGAAATCGGTTCCGTCCCGATACACCGTACGGACCGCGT
>JAJDAM010000866.1 GCA_029261905.1 Deltaproteobacteria bacterium | reverse complement strand
TCGGGTTGGTGGATCGGCAACGCAGTCGCCAATCCCGGAGCCGACAACATCGACAATGCCAAAGCGACGACCGAAACGGTGCTCTTCGCTATTCCGCCGCAAAAATCCAAAGCCATATCCTCAATCCCCTCAATCCGAGCTAGCGGGAAGGAATCGACGATACTCCGCAAGAATGGAACCGCGCGGTACTGTCGCCCTTCCCAAGGCCTGATCACAATATGACATCGGTGAGAGAGAGTGTGGGTATTTCTCGCGGTTCACGGTCATTGGCGGTGGCGAAGAGGGCCGAGGTCATCACCGGGTCGTGTACAAACGCCGAAAATCACCCATCTAGGGTATGAGCCGACCATGATGTTCCCGAAACGGGTCCCCCGTACCGAACCCTCCACCGCCGTATTGCTGGAAGCCGTCGGAGTTCCGTGTCCCGTTGAATTGCGCGCTACTGCAGCATTCTGTCAGCAAGCCGCCAGACGTTCACGACGAGCGAACGCGGTGGGGGGTACACTGAAGTCGTGTCCCGACGATTGGTGGGGCGTATCCGAAACCCGCGTATCGACTCGGGGGAACTCGTGTGAAGCGGGTATCGATCGGAATTTTTGCCCATATGGGCTGGGCGACCACCGCAGTCGTGGCCATCGACCGAAAGCGAGTGTGCATCGTTCGCACCGACCGGATCGAGACGGCAAAGCCCGGCGATCGCGAGGCTCGCGAGCCCTATCACGTCGCCGGTGGATTCGACGGGCTGGCGCGTGTCCCGCAACCGCTGAATCCCGAGAACGCTCTACAGCGCGGGCTCGCCCGGCAGCAACGGCACACCATTGGAATCATCACGCGATTGACGCAGAGTCTGGCCGACGACGATTACCAGCTCGTTCGCGCAGGCCTGCTGGTCAGCCGTGGCCGTCCGGCGTCAGACTTCGCCAAAGCCATTGGTTCACATCCCCAGATTCACATTCAAGAAGGTCTGGCGGTACGCGCGTCGATTGCGGCGGCACTCGCAGTCAACGGCGTTCGGGTGCGCGAAATCGACCAGAAGTCGCTGGTGGCGATCGCTGACAACGAACTCGACGAAGTCGAACCGAAGTGGAGTGAGCACTTGGACGCCATCACACCGGACAACGACGGCGCTTGGCGAAAAGAAGAGAAGCAAGCCGCCATTGCCGCCTGGCTCGCGTTGCGGCGCGTCGGTTAGCTCGAGTCCGCCGCTCTCCGCGACGGCCCGGCAGCTCTCGGGTTCAGCACTCTAGCCCCAGACCCACCAGATCAAGCCGACGATTGGGATGAGGACCCCCCAGCTCCCGAGCGCTGACCGCGTGGCCCAGCGACGGAATGCACGGCGATCTTCCACCGTCGGCTCCCCAACGGGAACCTCGACGCGCAACTGCTCGCGCATCTCGCCGACGGATCGCGACAGCAGTTCGTCGTCGTACGAAGTGCCGTAGAGATTCAATGCTCGCCGACCGCGCAAGAATGCCCGGAACATCCGGTGCGGATAAAACGCCAACATCGATCCGAATATCTGGCAGTTCAAGAAGACCGCGACGGGGCTGGCCGTACAGTCCGAACCCAACTCCCAGGCTCCGATCTCCCCTTCACCGACGAACGTCGTCGGATATCCGGTCACGACGTGGTGCAGATCGTGAAACGGCACGTCGCGCTTGCGTTCGGTGGTGTTCGGAAACGCGAACACCGGAACGGGGCCGACCTTGATCACGACCCAGCTGTCGGTGTAGCCGCCGTCGTCGGGAAGATTGTTCTCCGCGAAGTAGCGTTGCCGACCCTCCCGGAGCGTCAGATGGGCTTCGATCGCCATCGGCAGAGATTAGCGTGTGCCGATCGGTCGCACCCGATCGGAGCCGAGCAACGCGAGCAGGCTTTCGCCCCCTCGCGCGGCTATCCGGTCAGCGGAGTCGACTCGGATTCGCTGGCCTCGGTTTGCGCGGAATCATCCGGATCGGCAGCGAAAAAGCGATGAATCAACGCGGCATCCTTCTCCGACAGGCCCTGCACTTCAGCCAGTTCCGCTTCCGTCGCGCCGCGCACCTCGCGCAGCGAGCCGAAGTGACGCAGCAATCCGCGGCGCTTGGTCGGGCCGATGCCCGGAAGTTCCTCCAGGATCGACATCATCCCGACTTTTTGGCGCAGATTGCGCTGAAAGTCGATTGCGAATCGGTGAGACTCGTCCCGTACCCGTTGCAGCATCAGCAAGCCGCGCGAACTCGGCGGCAGCATGACGGGGTCGAGCCGACCGGGCGTGAATACGCGCTCGGCTTTCAAACCGCCCGAACGTTTGACACGGGGCGACGGACTCTGTTCGTCGCGTTCTTTCGATAGCCCCACTGCATCCACTTCGAGCGCGGCGTCCTTCAGCGCTGCCATCAACACGCCGAGTTGTCCCCGGCCACCGTCGACCAACATCAGGTCCGGAAGCGGCTCGTGGTCGATCCGCGCGAGTCGCCGCTCGAAGACTTCGCGCAGGCACGCGAGATCATCGTCGGCCGCGGCCTCTCGAATCCGGTAGCGGCGATAGTCCTTCTTGATCGGAACACCCGATTCGAACACCACGCGGCTCGCGACAGCGATCGATCCCCGAAACGTGGAGACGTCGTAGCCTTCGATGCGTCGCGGCAACACACTGAGCGAAAGCCGGTCGCGCAGTTCTTCGATTGCGGCCGAGACGCTCCCGCGGGCTTCGAGTCGCTGGTTCAGACCCTGCTCCGCGTTCGAATTGGCCAGTGCGACCATTTCCAGCAGCCCGCCTCGCTGTGGCGTGCGGATCCTGACGCGACGTCCCGCGTGATCGGCGAGCAACGCGTCCAGGCCGCCGTCATCCGAGATCACGGTGGGAGCCAGAACTTCCGCGGGAATCTGCCGACTCTCTTCGACCCCGTAGAACTGGCCGAGAAACGACGACATCACGTCACCGTCGTCGAGCCGCACATCGGAGAAACCATACCCCTGGGTGCCGATCACACGTCCCTCGCGGACATGGAGAACCTGAACCTCCACCTCCGACCCCTGGCGGGCCAATCCGAACACATCGCGATCGATCGGCCGCTCGCTGATGATGCGCTGGCGCTCGACCGTGTTCTCGACCGCGCCGATCCGATCCCGCAAACGGGCCGCGTCTTCGAAACGCTCCTGCTCGCCCGCTTCGAGCATCATCTCGCGCAGGTGTCCGATCAGTTCCTTCGAGCGCCCCTTCAGGAACAGCGAGGTGCCGCGAACGAGTTCGGCATACGTCGGTGCATCGACGCGATCGCAGCAGGGCGCCAGGCAACGCCCCATCTCGAATTCGATGCAGGGGCGGCCGCGTCGCGCATAGTCCCGAAAAACGCCATCGCTGCAGGTCCGCAGCGGAAAGATTCGACGAAGATCGTACAGCGCATCCTTCATCGAAGTACTCGACGTGAAGGGGCCGAAATACTGCGCGCCATCGCGCCGGAACTTGCGAACCTGCTGCAGCCTCGGCCACTGCTCTCGGGGATCCAACCGCAAGCCGAGGTACTGCTTGTCGTCTCGCAGACGGACGTTGTAGGGCGGCTTGTGCTGTTTGATCAGCTCGTTCTCGAGCAGCAACGCATCCTTGACGTTCGCCGTCACGACGATCTCGATGTCGCGGATCAATTCGACCAGTGCTGGAATCCGGATGCGTCCATCGCCACCGTTCAGGTAGCTCCGAACCCGAACGCGCAGATTCTGCGCCTTGCCGATGTACAACACGCGCGTCGGCGGGGCGTTTGTGTCGGGTCCGCGCCCGCCACCCGGCTCTCCACCCAGCCCTCCACCCAACTCTCCACTGAGCTGGGCGGCGCGAGAACGTCGCTTGTCGCCCTTGAACAGATAGACGCCAGGACCGGTGGGGAGCGCGTCGACGCGTGCTTTCAGGTCCACGGCTTCAGATCCACCGGCTCGGGCCAGGTCTTCTCATCCAGGCTCACGCGACCCGCAAACGCTCCGCCTCGAGTTCGGCGATTCGATCCCGCAGATCGGCCGCGCGTTCGAACTCGAGATCGGCGGCAGATTGCTTCATCTCTCGCCTCAGGCTATCGATCAATTCCGGAAGCTCGTGGAGCGGGATCCGAGACTCCGACTCCTTCATCAGCGGCGCGTAGTCCTTCTCCCAGATCGAGTCGCGCATGTTCGCGATCCGTTTCACGATCGTCGTCGGCGTGATGCCGTGTTCCGCGTTGTATTCGCGCTGGATCTCTCTGCGTCGGTCCGTTTCCGCGAGCGTATTTCGAATCGAGTCGGTCTGGCGATCCGCATACAGGATCACGCGGCCATTGGCGTTGCGCGACGCGCGCCCGATCGTCTGGATCAGC
>JAJDAM010000865.1 GCA_029261905.1 Deltaproteobacteria bacterium | reverse complement strand
TATTGCTCCCGGGGTTTCTTTTGTCCCAAAAGCGCCCCCAAAAGTGCCCGAAGAGCGCCCCAAAAAAGCGGGCGCCCACGTTCAGCTTCGATCCGATCGAAGCCCCTGGCGGCGAAGTCTCTCCGATCATCCCTCGAATTTCCCATTGTGCCCGGCATATACTCGCGCGATGAGTGAAGTCGCGTTCGAACCCCTGACACCGTTGGCGCTGCTGGAGCGAACCGTCCGCGTCTTCCCGGACAGGACTGCGGTCGTCTACGGAGATGTCCGTACCCCTTACTCGCAATTCGCCGACCGCGTGGGTCGATTCGCGGGGGCCTTGCGACGCGCTGGTGTCGGTCCAGGCGATCGGGTGGCGATGCTCGCTCCGAACATTCCCGAGTTGTTGGAGGCCCACTTCGCCGTGCTCCGCGTCGGGGCCGTGTTGGTGGCGATCAACACGCGGCTCAACGCTTCCGAGGTCGGATACATCTTGGATCATTCGGGCGCGTCCGTGGTGATCGCCGATGTCGAGTTGGCCGACCGTGTCTCGGGAGCACCCGGTGGTCTGGCTGCCAACCCGCTGCTCGTGAACCTGCCCGATCCGGTCGCGGGCCTATCGGGCTCGCCACTCGATGGTCCGAGCTTCGCCGAATTCATCGATGGCGCCGAGATCCTCCCGATCGAGGGGCCGATTTCCGACGAACTTTCATTGACCTCGATCAATTACACATCAGGCACCACGGGCCAGCCAAAAGGCGTCATGTACACCCACCGCGGCGCGACCCTCAATGCGCTTTCGGAAGTCGTCGTTCACAAATTGGATCGCGATTCGGTCTTCTTGTGGACACTTCCGATGTTTCACTGCAATGGTTGGTGTTTTCCGTGGGCGGTTTGTGCTGCCGGCGGCACTCACGTGATGCTTCGAGCGACCGAGCCGGCCCGGATCATCGAATTGATTCGCTCCGAGAAGGTCACTCATTTCAACGGTGCACCTACGTTGATGCTGATGATCGCCGAAGCGCCCGAAGCACAGGGCGTCCGCTTCGATCCAAAGGTACGCGTCGCCACTGGAGGTTCTCCTCCTTCGCCGACGTTGCTCGCACGGATGGAGGAGTTGGGGATTTCCGTCACCCATCTGTACGGGCTCACGGAGACCTATGGGCCCCACGTGTTCTGCGACATGCAGGCAGAATGGGAAGGCCTCGACGTGGTCGGTCGGGCGAAAGTGATGTCGCGGCAGGGGGTCCCGTACCCGTTGCACAACCACTTGCGAGTGGCCGACGACCAGATGCGCGATGTCCCCGCCGACGGCAAGACCATGGGCGAAGTGATGATGCGCGGCAACAACGTCATGAAGGGCTACTACGATGATCCCAAGGCGACCGAAGAGGCCTTTCGCGGTGGCTGGTTCCACTCGGGAGACCTGGGCGTCGTGCATCCCGATGGGTACATCGAGCTGCGAGACCGGAAGAAAGACATCATCATCAGTGGGGGCGAGAATATTTCGACGATCTAGGTCGAACCAACAGTGGTGCAGCATCCGGCCGTACTCGAGTGTGCAGTCGTGGCGATGCCGCACGAGAAATGGGGCGAGGTTCCCAAGGCTTTCGTCTCTCTCCGCGCGGGGGAACAAGTCACCGCAGAGGAACTGATCGCATTCTGTCGCGATCGGCTTGCGCATTTCAAGTGCCCGAAGGCGGTCGAGTTCATGGAGCTTCCGAAGACCTCGACCGGAAAGATCCAAAAATTTCAATTGCGCGCTCGCGAGTGGTCGGATTCCGAATCGGCGATCCACTGACGGTCCTTTTCGCGGCGTGCGACGAAACGAGCACAGTCCTGGCGGGATCAAACCCTCTGTTTCCGCACTCCGTGGACGCGCAATTCGCTACGCGCTGACGATCGCTGCGCTTCTGTGGCTCGGGGTCGGCTCGGCCGGCTTGCTGCCGGCTGCTGCCGCGGAGCCGATCCGGTTGGCGCTGGAGCTGGACGGCGCGAAGATCTCTTCACCGCTGCTGCGGGTCGAGGCGGTGGGGTCGCTGCGAGATCTTCCGGGCGTTCGCTCGCACAGTATTCTGAAGCGCGATTTCGAATCCGACGATGAGGCAGTCTTCCCCAGCTCAGGCTCCGGAGACGAAGCTGGCGATGGCGGCTGTTCGATCGCGAAGCGATCCGACGAACGTGCGCTTCACTACCGCGGCGGCGCACCCTATCGATGCCTTTTCGTCATCGCGGTCGAACCCGCGAGCCACTATCTGATCCGCCGTCGCATCCACACCGACGCGCCTTCGGTCGACTTCGCTGTGATGGAATCGCGGATCGCTCTCCAACACGCCGAACGCCTGAATCACCCGAAAGATCTCGAACGGGTGTTGAATCCAGCACTCGTGTTTCTCGCCCACGGATCGCTGATCTACACCCATCATTTCGACAAGCCAGACCGCGATCGCTGGGGTTCTGATTCGATCCACGTGTTCACCACGCCGCACACGAAGTCGCTGGTGATCATGATCCAGGACGCGGAAGCGGCCGAATCCCCCAAGGCGAGAAACACCTGGTTCGACGATGTCGAAGTCCAGCGCCTCGAGCCGCGGGCGAGACAGGAACTCGCGCTGTTCAAGGCCTACGGGTTGGCTCCTGGCAGCGACCCGGCGTTGGGGATCGCGAAACACGCCCAGCTGTTGCCCGTCAGCGGCGTGGTCGAGCCTCCTTTCGATGTCAACTACGAATTCCGGCACGCACTGTTCGCGCCGGCCCCGACCGTGATCCGATATCCGCTCGAGTTGCCCGAAAACGCACGGCTGCAATTCTCGTACGCGATGTTCAAAGCGTCTCGGCCGGGCGATGCGGTGCAGTTTCGCATCGTCGTCGCGGGCGCCGGGCACGAGACCGAGCTGTTCCGTCGGCGCATTGTCGTTCGTGCCAGCGGCGAGGGCTGGCACTGGCGCGAGGCCTCGGTCGATCTCGCCGCCTTTGGCGGGGAAACGGTCGAGTTGCGTCTCGAGACGACGGGGCTTCCACGCGCGCGGGGGTACGCGCTATGGGGAAACCCGATCATCGATACCCGGCGCGCGTCGGACGATCCCCCGAATGTGTTGCTGATCGGCGTCGACACACTCCGGGCCGATCGCCTGTCGTCCTACGGTTACCCGCGCAAGACCTCGCCGCACATCGACGCGCTCGCGACAGATGGCGTTCGATTCGAACGCGCGCTGAGCAACAGCAATTGGACCGCGCCGTCGTTTGCGTCGCTGTTGACCGGACTCACACCGTCCCAACACCTCGTCATTCACCGGGCGAGCGCGATCGCGCCCGAGATCGCGACGCTGGCCGAGTACTTTCGAGATGCAGGTTGGTTGACGCGTGGTGTCGCCTACAAGCCCTACCTGTACAACATGGGTTTCGAACAGGGCTTCGATACCTGGCTCGGCGTCCCGGCGTTCGCGTCGACGGCCGATGCGGTCATCGCAAAGGCCGATGAGTGGCTTCGGTCCCACGGCGATCGTCGTTTTCTACTGTTCTTGCATTTCAATGATCCCCACCAGCCATTCAATCAGCCGCCTGCTTTCGTGAGCCGCTACGGAAGCAGCGAAGCGCTCGAGAAGCTCGGGCTCGAGCTTCCGTTCACGACCACGCTCCTGGGAGAGGTCGCGGGGTGCTCGTCGTGCATCCGCGATGGAACCAGCGTGCCATCGTTCAAGGTCGCAGTTTCCGATCTCTACGACGGGGAGATCGCCTATCTCGACGATCGAATCGGAATCCTCATCGACACGTTGAAGCGTCGGGGGCTCTACGAGGACACGATCATCGCATTCGTATCCGATCACGGCGAGATCATCTTCGAACGCGGCCAGTTCTATGGCCACGGTCGGCGCTATCTATTCGACGAGGCGGTTCGGGTCCCGTTGATCATCAAACCCCACCGTGGACCCGAGTGGAAACGCGGTGGAGTCGTCAGCCAGCAGGTTCGATCGTTCGATCTGATGCCGACGCTGCTCGATCTCGCTGGAATCGATCACGAGTCGGACACGATGGCAGCGAGCACTCTGTTGCCGGCGCTGCGAACGAGTGCGATCCGATCGCAGCCCGGACAGGCTGCTTCTCGAAGCATCGAGGAACGCATCGCCATCAGCGAAAACGTGCGGCGCAGTGCGATCGCAGTGAGTTGGAAGGGGTGGAAATACGTGCTCGAACACGCACCCGGTATGCCGGTCGAACAATCGTTGTATCGATTCGAGACCGATCCAGGCGAACTGCACAACGTGATCGATCGACATCCGAC
>JAJDAM010000864.1 GCA_029261905.1 Deltaproteobacteria bacterium | reverse complement strand
GACCACGAGCTCGTGGCCACCGCGCATCAGGCGCCTCGCCATGTTGGCGCCCATCCGACCCAGTCCGATCATTCCGAGCTGCACGTTTCGCTGTCCTTCCCGGGCGTCAGGCCGCCCGCATGGCCGGAATCGCCGCCTCGTCGACCAGGTTGGCCAGTGCGGCGCCCGTGAAGCCAGGCGTGAGCGCGTCCATGGGCTCGGCGTTGGCGTCGGGGGATAGGCTGGTCATTCCGGTTCAGGGTAGCCTAGGAACGCGTCGCGATGGTGGGTCGAAACTCGGGGAGAGGCCGCCGTGCTGGAGCAAGCGCGGGGGCGCGAATCCGGCGCCGGTCGAGACTGAGGCGAACACGCGAAGCCTAACTAACATTGAAGACGCCGGCGCCGTGTGCGACCAACGCGATTGCCTCGTCAGCCTGGTACTCGTCGCCGTGTTCGCACCCCTTCAGGAACACGAAGAGGTCACTGTCCGTAGAGGGGACGACGGTCGTCTGATGCTGCAGATGCTCTGACCCCTGCCTTGCAGTGTCTTCCGACTCCTCATCCTTCACCGACAGTTCGAGCGAGCCGATCTTGGCCTCGTGGATCTCCTTGGTGTCATCCCAAAGGCCTTCGGCCCTGGATGATGCGAACCACGATCACCACCAGCGCAATGACGAGGAGGATGTGAACCAATCCTCCCATTGTGTTCGAGGTCCCGCCAACCACACAATGATCAAGAAGACCACGATGGTTTCCAGCATTTGCCCGGATTGTCGCCGTTCCTGCGCCACGACTCCCCCCTCCCCGGCCTCGGGTTGTGGCCGTTCGACCCACCCAGTGCGGTCCAACGTCGCACGCGGCGTTGATCGGTTCCGTGTGCAGACTTCACAGCCAACGCCAACCGGAGAGAGGACTTCGCCATCGGCATCGCATACGACGACTCGATCAACGATGCCCAAGAGATTGCGCGGCAAGTGCTGGCGGACCATCCCGCGGTTCTGAACGACCCCGAGCCGTCGGTGTTGGCGGATAGTCTGGGAAGCTCGACCGTAAACCTGCGCGTCTCCTTCTGGCTCGACGGCCACGAGTACAGCTGGTTGAAGGTGCGATCTTCGATGGTCCGGCTGGTGAAGTTTGGTTTTCCCCTTCGTGCGTTTCGACTCCAAGCGACTCGGACCGACCCGTATGGACCTAGTGCCAAGGATCCGGGCTCATGCGCCTGGTGTTCGGGTACTCCCGCTCCGCGCGGTCAGGTCTTCAAGGGGGCCAGCACCAGAACTCCACCGACCACGACCGCCGCTACGCCGGCCCAGATCGGGACGTTGACCGTCTCGTTTTCATTCCACCCGACTCGGGATGGCGGTCAATCAGACGAATTGGGATTCGCGAAAGGCGAAATCCATCGAGTGGGCGCTCACGATCAGCGTGCTCTCGCCGATTGCACCCGGTGCCGCCTCTAGCGCGCCAGGTTCAGCAATTCGGACACCGTTACGCATTGCAGCCCCTTTTTGCGCAGGCCCCACAGGATCATCCGAACGGCCTTCGGGCAGGCGGGGCGATGCCGCCCGGGGAGGTCATGTCCGTCGTGCATCAACACGATGTCTCCAGGACGGATCTGTTCCAGTACTCGTCGCGCGACCCTCTTCGGGTCCGCAATGCGCGTGTCACGACTGTGTAGCGACCAGGCCACCACGGTGAGCTGACGTCGATACGCGACCCGCGCGAGCTGCGGGCTCTTGAGGCCGATCGGTGGCCGATACAGCGGCTTCACCCGGCACCCGATCAGCGCCGCAATCGCCTGCTCGCCGCGCTCGATCTCCCGGGTGTGTTCTTTCGCGCCGAACAGGTTCTGCAAGCGCGAATGCCTCCAGGAGTGATTCCCCAGCTCGTGACCTGCTGCAACCAGGCGCCGTGCCAACTGTGGGTGCTCATTGAGCGATCGGCCGATGCTGAAGAAGGTCGCGCGCGCGCCGTACCGCGCCAACGCGTCCATCACCGCCGGCGTTACTTCGGGATCCGGTCCGTCGTCGAAGGTCAGTGCCACCTTTTGACTGTCGCGTGGGCCACACGTCATGGTCGGATAGAAGACGCCCGAGCCCGGTCGCGCGACGCCGTCGGTGAGCAGCGCGAGAAGAACTGCGGTCGGGATACCCAGCGTCAGTGCCGAAATGCCGAACGCACCGACCGCTCCAGCAGTGACGGCGACGAACGTGAGTATCAGAATCCCTGTGCGGGTCTGTGTCAGCAAGGGCCGGTTCATGCCGCGCCTTCGTCCTTCCAGAAATCGAAGAAGTTGAACCACTGGTACGGCGACCGAGCGTGGCGCCCGAGGAACGGGACACTCCGAATGGGATACACGTTGTCATCCTATATTGCTTCCGAGGTTCGCCGATACCCCCTGATCCGGGGAAACACCTGCCGAACGTGCGGGTTCGATGCCGCCCTGGTGCGGCCTTGCCATCGAGTTCGCGCCGCGGTCAGCGGGAACCGGCCCTCACCGCGTCCGAGTCCGTCGTTGCAATCGCCTAGACCGTCCGCGTGCGACGGAATCAGCACATCCGCCACGAGATCTACCCGTCTTTGGGGATACTCGGGAACGTGCCCCCCGGTAGCTTTACTGCGGAGGTAGCCGCTGTCGACGCTACGAAGCAGATCCGTCCGCATATCGATCCCGTCCAACGCGCGCTGTCGGCCGCGCCGGTTCGGCTAAGATCTTGGATGTGGTTACCCCCAAGAAAAACAGATCGCGCCTCGGCATCCACAACGTGGCGGATCTTACGAAATGGGCGATTCGCGAAGGCCTGACCCAGCTCAATGATTGAATCCCGCGCAAATCGCGCGCAAGGCACCGTCGACGACGCGAAGCTCGCGCCCGCGTCGGGCTGCTGAAGGCTGCACGTTGCCCGACCTGCGACTCTCGTATCCTCTCACGCTTTCGATCCTCGGTGGCCTGCTCGCCTTCGAGTTCGTTGCGCTGGGGATCGCACCCCTCGATCGCGCGACCTGGCTGTTGGAAAACTTTCTGGTCGTGGGGTTGGTCGGCGGCCTGGCGCTCACGTATCGGAGTTTCCGCTTCTCACGCATCTCCTACACGCTGATCTTCCTCTTCCTCGCCCT
>JAJDAM010000863.1 GCA_029261905.1 Deltaproteobacteria bacterium | reverse complement strand
GAAGTGCTGTCCTCGGTATCCTGGTATGCATGGTCGCCGGCATTGGGAATCTGCTCCGAGGCGACACCCATCCGTTGCAGGCCAAGGACTCCGAAGAAGGTTGGCCAGCCCTCGCCCCAGGCCAGTCGGATCCCGAGGTCTTTGCTGCCGCGCGTCTGCGCGAGGTTGTCGCCGTTGCCGTGCGAGCCGCCGGGCGAGTTCGTGAAGCCGTGGATGTTCTGGACGTAGTGTCCGTACTCGTGGGCGATCACGTCCCAGTCGAAGCGATCGAGCTGCAGCAGGTGCAGCTCGCGGGTCGAGCGCACGAACTTCGACGTGTCCTCCGTCGTCGGGAACCGGACGATGATTCGCGAAGGCATGCGACTCGCGAGCGTGCCCGCGTACGCACCGATCGCTACGAGTGCCGAATGAACGCTGAAGGCGGTGTCCGCGTCCTCGAACCGGTCGGCAAACAGGTCGATGACGATGTCCGACGACACTTCGTCCACCGGAATCGTCTCGTGGGTGTAGGTCGTTTCGTCCCCGTCGGGCCGGATGTCGGCCACGCTCGAAAAGGCGAAGACCCGCGCGAACAGATCGGGGAAACCCTGCGCGATTCCGTCGTCGGCCGTGAAGGTCACCGTGTACTCGCCGTCGCGGTTCGTCACGGCCTCCGCGAGCATTTCCTCGCTTCCGAGGTCCGCGTCGAGGATCTGGAGCTTCGCGAAGGGAATCGGGTGGAGCTTTCCCTCGGCGTCCGTCCAATGCGCGCCGCCTCTCACCGTCAGGGTGACGGCTCCGCCGCCCCCGACCGGGGCGACGTTCAGTCGTGGCTCTGCGACGTTTCCATCGCGTACGCCAGGCCGGCCTCGCGTCACCCGTTGACGCGCCCGTTCGACGGCGGCTCGTGGCGCACCGTTCTCTTCGAGCGAACGTGCACGACGAAGCCTCAGGTCCGTGAGACCCGAGTCGCTCCACCAGACGTGCGGGTGGTCGTACAGAACATTGAGGTCACGACGCTTGGAGAAACGCTGGACGCCGTCGATTCCACTCACGGTGACGCGTAGCACTCCAGACCCGCGACCGGAGTGATATGCGCTGAGTTCGAAGCTCACGCTCGCACCCGAGTCGAACGGGCCGATCCGTTCCGTCTCGGCTTCGTACCCGGCGAAGACCCCTTCGCCTTCGGTTCTCATTCGGAGCGTCGCAGCCCCGACGGCAAGTGTCACCTGCACGGTGGCGGACAAGACGGCGTCTGGATTGCGACTCGACGCCGATGGGTGAATTCGGAAAAAGAGCACTTCGCCCGGCTTGGCCAGTACTTCGCCGGGGGTGCCGAACGACAGCGGGAGCAGGACGAAGCAGCAGAGGCAGAGCCAACGCATGAGCACGCTTCCTATCGGATCACTTCGACGAGTCTTCGCGATTTCAAATATCGGGGCTCCAAACGGAGTTGCCGTATCCGAGCATATCTCTGACCTTGCCCGCCACCGCCTCCGCTTCGCGGTGCGCCGTGCCGCCACCGCTCGGAATCGGAGCTCCGAAGGGCTGCGCCACGTTTCGCTGGTAGAGATTCTGGTGCAGCTCGTTCACGTCACACGGCGGCCGCACGATGCCGCGCTCGATGAGTCTCGCCCCCAGGTACTCGAGGCCCTGCTGGGGACGCGCGGTGCCGCGGTTGTTGACGGGCCGAGTGTTGGCCAGCTGCATCACCCACTCGCGCAGTGGCAACGCCGGGCGGAAGCGGCGCTCGGCGAGCGGATAGATGTAGGTGGGCGTGGCGCAGCAGGCGGCTTCCGACACCAGCGATTCGTCGTTGCCGGCCACCACCACGACATCGGCCGCAGCGAGGAAATCCGCGACGACCTGGTCGTGGCAACCGTCCGGGGCGCTTCGAACTCCGTCGGGATCGCCGATGCCCTCGGCCAAGGCCGCCGTGAGGTCCGGGCCGATTCCGGCGCCCGCGAACGCCCTGGCCGATCCTCCCTCCCGCTCGGCAAAGCCGCTCACGTCCCGCCCCATGCGCCGCACGGCATCCGGGCTCAGCTCGGATCCATCGGGGAGGCCGAGCAGAAGCGCTACGTGAGGCTGCGGTAGAGTTTCGAACGGCCCGCCCACCTGCGCCGGAGATCGAGCCAGTTGCTTGGCGGGTCCCCGGGTCAGCAGGGCGGCCGTCTCGATCCGGTTCGGGTGGGGCCAGAGCCGGGCGTGATACGGCGTGACGACGGCGTCGAAGGGGTCGGCCCACTCTCCGCCTTCGCTCCCTACGTGTACCAATCGGGTGCGTCCGTGGTTCCTCTCCCGGATCCAGAGCGCCACCGGTACGCAGCGACTGCCCGCGCTGATCACCACGTCGGGCCAGGGTGGCGCGAGCTCGGCGGCGCTGGCGCGGTCCAGGCCGGCGGTGCTGGCTGCCAGCAGCCGCCCGTCGATCCCTGCCAGAGGTCCGAAGCCCAGCTCCAGATACTGGTAGGGCCAACCCAGCGCGTCTGCCAATGCCAGCGCCTGGCGTGAACTCTCCGGGCGTGGATCGCCCAGCACCCACACTGTGGGCGAGCTACTGCCGCGATGCCCTCCATCGCGCACACGCAGTGTCTTGCGGCCGAACCGGTCGCTCTGCGAGAGCACCAGGGTCCAGTGCAGCTCCGGATGGCAGCGACCCGCGGTCTCGAAGTGCTCGATCCACCAGGCCGGGGCACGCGGGTGGCTCTCGAGCTTTGAGCCGTCGCCGAGACGCTCGCTCCGGGTGCCGGTCTCCACCACGGCGTACACGAAACGCCTGGCGTGTTCGAACAGCTCGTCGATCACCCAGGGCACGTCCTCGTCGGGAAGGAACTCCAGGACCCCCTCGCACACCACGCCGTCGCAGGCCTCGACCGTGTTGGGAGCCGTGAGGTCGAAAGAACAGACGCGTAGCTTTCGGCGGAGGCCGAGCCTCTCGCGCGCATCGCCCTCCGCGTTCCGTATCAGCCCGCAGTCGAGCACGGTGCGCGCTCCCACGCGCTCGATCACGTTGTCGAGCCGCCGGTTTCTGGCCGGGGTCGGCGCGCTCCCACCACGAGCAGAGCCGCGGGCACGCCGCAGTCGCTCGAGCAGCTCTCGGTAGAGAGAGCTCGGGCGCGAGGCGCTGAAGACATGGTAGCCGGCCGCGTTGGCCGCCTTCTCGAGGTCGAAGAAAAGTGCACCGGTGGGATTGGGCTGGTAGACGAAGCGCCCGGGTACGGGTCGCCAGGGCTGCGTCTGAAGCGTGGTCCAGTGCTGCAGCTTCGAGAAACCCACCACGAAGTCTTCGTCGCGCGCGGTCCAGTCGGGGGATAGGTCTCCTCGGATGCCGGGATGCTCCCCCAGCGTCCGCGTCAGGATCTGCTTCTTGAGCTTGCGCTGACACCACTCGAGGGGCCAGACCGACGCCATGCGCTTGCAGTCGATCAGCATCACCGATGTCTCCGTATCGGAGGTCGCCAGATAGCCGTGCCCGCCCATGTCGGCGTCGAACAGATCGGCCGGATCCCCGAAGTAGGCCTCATCGACGTCGTTGAAGATGGCCCGCCCCTCGCATCCAGCCAGATGGGGAACCGCGAACCGGTAGTTGGTGAAGCCGGTGGTCCAGCCGCGCCGGTCGAAACCGGCCAGGTCCTTCATCAGGTAGATCTCGTAGACCCGGGATGGATCCCGGTTCTGCTCGATGGAATAGACGAAGATCCGCTCGGCCCGATACTGTCCCGGCTCGGTCCCGAGAAAGACGCGCACCGGAGGCTTGGCGGAGTGCTCAGCGTCTACCACGGGCAGCACGATGCACTCCGGCTCGCTGCGAACGCACGCATCCCGACGAGCATCCGCCGGGTTCAGCCACTTGATGCTGGATCGATTCTCGACGAAGCCCATTTCATTCGCTCCTCGCTGGTTGGGTGACTCGTGCGCTCTGGGGGAACCGGCGGCGCTCCACGTCGGGAGCGACGCCGGAACGTGTCGCCGGTCAGTAACTGTGGACGGTCCGGCTGCGGTTCGCGAACAGGAAGCGGCGGCTCAAGCGTTTGTCGTCGACCACCACGATGAAGACCTTGCGCAGGGCACCCTCCGGGCAGTTCACCTTTTTGACGTAGTGCCAGGAGTGCGGCGTGCGGTGGAAGAGGAAGCTCTTGTTGTCGAGGCACTCCGCCTCGACGCTGCCCTCGAAGTCCTTGACGTCGGGACTGGTGTCGTGTGGGAAGCGGCCGCCGTCGTCCAACGCAACGGTCTGACCTCCCCACGAGGGATCCCAGTCTTGGGAGGAGTTGAGGTAGAAGAGGTGGGAGCCGAGCTTGCGCTTGGAGTCACAGTGCGGTGAAACCCAGCAGCCGTTCGGGGCGTAGTGCCAGTGAAAGCGGAGGCCGAAACTGCCCGTCCCGTAGAGGCGCGCCAGGAAGGCGCGATAACGCTTGCCCCGCAGCTCGGCAATCAGCTCCTGCCAGGGCTGTGAGATGGCGAGCCCCTCCTGGTACTCGAGGCTGTATCGGTCGTGACATTCCTGGTTGAACTTGCGCGTGCGGCCGAAGTCCGCCTCGAACATCGAAACGTCCGGCGGTGAATCGAGCAGGCGCCGGTAGGCCTCTTCGGTCAGGAGCCCTTCGGGGTTGACGAATGGAAAGGGCTTCTGGTTCTGGAAGCCCTCGGCGTCGATGGCGTCGAGTCGATCGAAATCCAGACAACCCATGCGCGGTCCCCTCCAAGCATTCATCTGCACGGAGAGCAAATGAGGTGCCAACGGGAACTGGCACCAGACGTGGGGACGCTGAGTCATTCGAGACAAGTCGCCCCACACTGGGACACTGGAACGGGACTCTGAGGTACCTGAGGTACCTGGGGTACGGAGGATCGTTCGGTGCTTTCGTCGAACGGGCAGATCGAGTCGCGGATACAGCTGAGACCTCGACTCGGCTGTCCCGCGGATTGCGTCATCGGCTCTATAGCGACGTGACAGGGCTGACGTTGTGCTACGCGTCTCGACACACGAAGGAAACACGGTGGCACACTATGAAGGGTACCCTCCTCAAAATTTCGGTCGGTGTTCTGTTGGCCGTATTGGCAGGAGCCTGGATCGTCGGCCGCAACATCGAGGTCGTGCTCAATCGGGTGGATTCGGTGACGCTTCCGAGGGTCAGCGAGCGGGCGATGCGAATCCACGCCTCGACGCTGGTCGTGGATCTGCACGCTGACTCGCTGCTCTTTGGTCGCGACCTGTTGGAGCGCAGTCGCCGCGGCCAGGTGGATCTGCCGCGGCTGCGCGAAGGCGGAGTAGGGCTTCAGTTTTTTACGATCGTGACCCGTGTTCCGATGTCACGAGACATCAACAGGACCTCGGCAGACGCACCGGACGTGGTTTCGCTCTTGGGTCTGACGGGGGGTCTCGGCTATGCGACGCGTTCGCCCTACGAACGAGCGCTGCTGCAGCTCTCGCGACTCGCCGACACCGTCGCACGATCACAAGGCGGGCTGATGGCGGTCGAGTCTCGCGACGATCTGCAATCGCTGATCGATGCGCGCAAGCGCGACCCGAATGTGGTGGGTGCGCTCTCTGGCATCGAGGGTGCTCATGCGCTGGACGGGGAGTTGGCGAACGTCGACGAACTCTTCAATCGAGGGCTGAGAATGCTGGCACTGACTCACTTCTTCGACAACCGCCTGGCTGGCTCAGCGCATGGTGTCGAAAGACACGGGCTGACGGCTCTTGGGCGGCGGGTGATCGCGCGAAGTGAAGAGCTGGGAATCGTCATCGACCTTGCCCACCTCTCACCGGCTGCGATCGACGACGTGCTTTCCATCGTGACTGCGCCAACTCTGGTCTCGCATACGGGTGTTCGGGGAACCTGCGACAATCCGAGAAACCTCTCGGATCGCCATATCAGGGCGATTGCCAAGGGTGGGGGCGTGATCGGTATTGGCTACTTCGAGATGGCGATCTGCGGCCGCGAGCTTTCCGATATCGTCGCAGCGATGCGTCACATCAGAGACCTGGTCGGCGCCGACCATATCGCCCTCGGGTCGGACTACGACGGCTCGATTATCGCAGGCTTCGACACGAGCCAGATCCCAGCCATCACGCAGACGCTTCTCGATCAGGAGTTCAGCGAAGAGGAGGTGCGCAAGATCATCGGCGGCAATGTCGTACGGGTGTTGCGAGCGGTCCTGCCCCCGGTGTCGAAAAGGCTCTGACGTTTCGGAGCACTGACCCGGCTCGACGGTGGATCTGGTCGCCTCGCAATCGGTGCCCGGGCTCAGCGCGGCCCTCCCTCGCAGCGCTGCTTGTACGCGGCGACGGCGGCGTCGAGTCGGGCGCTGGCAGCGTTGAGTCGCGGTTGGATGGCTGAATGGGCCTGGGGAGTTCGTGCGCGATTGGACTCTTCGACCAGGCGGCCGTGTTCGCTGGAGCGATCGATCTGTTCGCGGCTGAGTCGTGCGCATTCCGGCGTGCCGGCGCCTCCTAGCGTCGACTGTCCGCCGCGGCATTCCATGTCGTATTGCCGTTGAATGGCGAACAGGCGCTGCTGCATATCATTCATCTGGCTCATCTGGCGGTGCGCCTGGTCAGAAGGCATCTGGCCGGACTGCATTGTCGAAAAGAACTGCTGGTAGTCGGCTGCGCCCTGTGAGAGCTGTTGTTGGAGCTGGGCACAGCGTGGCGACGTGCCGGTAGCTCCTCCGGCAACCCCGTCTCCGGCGCCGCCGAGGGGCGGATACACCGGGGGCTGTACCGGAGTCGGGGCGGGCGGATGCCGAGGCGGAGGCTGCGCGACGCGGCGCGGTTCGCAGCGGTCTCCCCGATCGTCTTCGTCGCTTGCGCATTCGCAGTGGAAGTCCTTTTTCGAGGTCCAGACCGGGCGGCTGCCGCGCTTCTCGATTCCGCACAATTGGGTCGCCATCTGCTCATCTCCAGCGCGCTGGACGGCTTCGGCGCGTGGGATGCACTCGCCGTTCTGCGGGATGCGGTCTCCGGTGCACTCGCAGCGAAACTTCGTCCGGTCCGAATTCCAGAGCGGTTCGCTGCCGGCAATGTCGGCCGTGCAGATGTCGGCTGCGCCCGCGTCGTTGGTCGTCGTGATCCGATCGATCAATGCTTCCGCGTCGCGGCGAGTTTTTTCACATGCGTTGGATCCGGATACTTCGCGGGCGATGCGCAGGGCAGATTCGCGATCCCCTCGGACCCGCGCGGCTTCCGCTTCGCTCACTGCACCGCGAGCCGCGTCGTCGTCGGAACGTTTGTCGGCCAGTTCGCCCCGCAATACGGGCGCTTCCTCGCGGCCGATCATCTGCTCCAGCAGTTCGTCCGCGACTCGGAAGCGACACGTGTCGATCGCGGTTCGAACCGAGTCGGCCGAGACCGAGGTCGACTGTTCGACGGCGTCGATCCAGGCTTGAATCACGCGTTGGGTCTCGCTGCACGGCGCGTTCTCCTTCGCCTGCTTCATGGTTGCGACGACCTCCGCGTCCTGCACGCCGGCGGTCGCAAGCGAGTTCCAGGCGGCTTCGGCGGCTGCGCGCGCGTCGTCGTCGCGTTGGCTCTGGTCGTCGATTTCGCCGACCAATCGGGTGTGCAGTGCGGTGCCGGATTCGAGGATCGTGGTTTCGCGTCGCGCTTTGTCGAACGCGCACTCGCCGATCGCGGTGCGAACGCTCTCGGTCACGAAGCCCGCCGTCAAGAAGTCGGAACGCGCGTCCCCGACTCGCTGTTCGGTGTCCGCGCACAGGGGCCGTTCGACATCGGCATCCAGGATCTCGAGTGCCGCTTCCGGGCCACCATTCGTTCTGAACTCGACCCACGCCCGTTCGACCGCGGACCGGTTGGCATCGTCGCGATCGCGCTTTTCGCGCAACGTGTTCGAAAGCGTCTGGAACTCGTCGCTCGCCGATGGGAAGCGGTCGATCGCCTGTTGCGCGTCATCGAAGCGACACGCGTCGATCGCCGCATTCGCCTGTTCCTCGATTCCGCTCTCGAATTTTCCGTAGCAGTCGGCGGCGGCTTCGGCCTCCGCGGCGGCGCTGAGAAGTTGAACCTGAGCGTCGGCTTCGATCTGTGCGATCTCGGAGACGAACGTGCGAACGTCGGGCAGATTGTTCGCGCAGGTGACGGCGAAGTTCTGGTCACCGTCGAGCTTCAGAATCGAATCGACGAGTGCGGCGCCGGCTGTCGACTGCGCGTCGGCTTCTGCCGGGATGCCAAGATCGATCGCTTCGATCTCTGCGCGCTTCGCGTCGAATCGTTCCATCAATTCGCGTGCTTCGGGATTGAATAATTCCGTCGTCGTGGTGCTGGCGCTCCATCGCTTGGCGAGGTGGAAGCCTTCGGCGATCTTCTCGAGATACTCGAGGCGCAGTTTGTGCGCTGCGTGGGTGTCGGTCGCGACCTCGTCCGCTTCGCGTCCCAGATGGGTCGCCGACTGCAGCAGGTCGTCGAGTTCGATCGCGTCCGGTAGGGTCGCCGCGTCCTGCTCGACGTCGAAGGCCAGGTTGCGAATCTCGGCCAGCGCTTCGCTGGCGGCGACGTGGGCGTCGGCGGCGGTTTCGGATGCGGTCTTCGCTTCGGTTACGTGGCTCGCTTCGCAGGCGATCTTCCTCTGATCCGCAGCTTGCTTGGCTGCATCGGAGACGTCGTGGCCGGCAATCCTGATGTCGTGCATGCGTTCGCTGATCTGATCGAAGATCTGCGGGTCGCGGGTGCAGTACTCGTCCCAGATGCGTTCAACTTCCCGGACCTGTGCTTCGGTGGTGGCCAGTGGGCCCGCACGAAAGTCTGCCAGCCCCTGCTTCGAGCCGGCGATTCGATCGGGGAGATCCGTTGGCAAGCGGCCGATGTCGACCTCGGCCAGCAGCTCGCGCGCACGCGCCAGGTCGCGATCGCGTTCGGCATCGGCCTCGGGCCGGCAATTGACGATCCAGGTGTCATAGATCCGGATCACCTTCTTGTACTGCTCGACGCCGGTGCCCTCGCCGCGCTCGCTCAGGCACGCGACGATATCCTTGTACTTTCGAACTTCGTTGGCGAGCGAGAAATCCGAGTAGTTGTAGTAGGCGGTCGCCAGTTTTTCACCGATCTTGAAAAACATTTCCGCCACCTCGGCTGCGACGAGAACGCGATCCCACTTCAACGCGTCGTCGATCGCGGCCTTTGTGCCGGGCCGTAGGTGCTCTTCGGCATCGGCCGTGACGCCGTCGATGAAGCGTTCGACTTCCTCCTTGCTCCGGCCTTCGGACACGTAGCCGCGCACGGTGTTACGCGCCCACTCGACGCGTTCTGCGGTGACCTTCTGGCGCACGAGTTCCTTTTGGAGTCCTTTTCCGGTGCGTTCGGCGACCTTGTAGAGTGTCGGTCGGATTTCGCCATCACTGAACAGCTTCTCGGCTGCCGTTCCGAACCCCGGCTTCTTGCGAGCCTCAGCAATGATGAATTCCTTCCACCAGAATTCTCCGATCGGTCGAGGAATTCCAGACTCTTCCACGCTGCGCAGGAAGTTGACCTCGGTCGCTGCGACGACCGAGTTGACGATCAGGCTCTCCGCGACTTCGTGGACACATTCCGCCGCCAGACTTCCGGCGCTGGCCGGGCTCCAGCCGAGCGCGTTCTTCCAGACCTGGTCGGTGCCGATCCTGTGCAGGATGTCGTCGATGCAGCCGTTGATGACCTCCGTGACCATCGAGTCGTATAGGCGCGACGAGACGAGGTAGAGGTCTTCTTGCAGCGCCGCCATCAACGCCGTCCAGTCCCAACCTTCGTAGATGTCGAGGTGCGCGAGCACCTGTTCCTGGTAGACCGCGCCGAATGTTGCCGAGGCGTTGCGCAGGCGAAGCCATTCGAGGTGTTTGGTCCAGAGCAATTCGCGGACCCTGGGATCCTCGAGATCGGATTCGTTGTACTGCGCGCGCAACGCGTCGGATTCTGCCTTCGCATCGAGAAATCGGTTGCCCCAATCGAGCATCCCCCGAGCGGCTCCCTCACCGATCCGAGCTTCGCGGCGGACCATTGCGATCTCCTCGCGCTGGCCGAAGTTCCAGTCGGCGGTCCGCTGCCGATAGGCTTCTTTCGCCGACTCGCGTCGCAATTCGAGCTTGTGAAACGCACGTGTGTAATGCGCGACGCGTTCTTCGTAGCGCGGCCGTTCTCCTTCGAGCGTCGAATCGCCCCAGATCATGTCATCGAGGGGTGCGGTCGAGCCGCTCTCGGAGATCGGGTCCGCTGCGCGCGCGAAAGTGGAGGGCGCCAGAATGAGCAACAGGACGACAGCGGCCGCACAGCCTTTCATGCAACCAATTCTAGTGCAGCGTTCAATCGGGCGTCCGGACGCCGTCGGCCAACTCCAAAGCGGATCCCGTTTCACAAACTCCGCAGGGAGTTCGAAGGCCACCACGCAGTTGAACCTGTGGGCCTCTGCCCCACGGACTCAGGCCAGCTGGGGCGAATCGGGACGACCACTGGCGTAATGGCGGTGACGACGCCGGAAAATCCCGTGGAGTGCTGGTACGGCCCTTGCGTAGGTCCGGCTCATCAACTTGATTCCCGCCGTCTGCACGGTAAACAAGGAGCTGCTGCGAACCATGGTCGACTACCACCCCTTTTCGGATGCTGCACTCGACAACCCCCTTCCCATCTATCAGCAGCTCCGCGACGAAGCGCCCGCGTTCTTCATCGAGGAGTTCGGCTGTTGGTTTCTTTCGCGCTTCGACGATATCTGGGAGCAGACAGGGGATACCGCTGCGTACTCGGCCGCAGCTCGGGGGACGACGCCTGCCCACCTCCTGACGAACCAGCTTCCCGTTTTTCCCAGCGTCAATCTGATGGACCCGCCGGAGCACGTGCGCAACCGGGCGCTCATCAGTGGCGCCTTCAAGCCGCGCAGAGTCGCGTCACTGCGTCCCCTGGTCCAGGAGATCGTAGACCGCCGCATCGACGAATTGGCCGCCCGCAACGAGGGCGACCTCGTCGGCGACTACATCGCAAAGATTTCGATGGAGGTGTCGTGCCGGCTACTCGGGCTGCCGGTCGAAGACGGCGATCTCCTGTACAGCTACGTAAACCGCTTCTTCGAACGCGAAGTCGGCGCACGGGGCATGACCGAAGATGGCCTGGCTGCAGCGAACGACCTGAACGTCTATCTCGAGGCGCTCATCCAAGAGAGGCGCAAGAAGCCACTCGACGAAGATGTCCTGATGAACGCCTACCTGAGTGCCCAATTCGACGGCAAGCCGCTCCCGGATGACAACATCGCCTCCCAGATGGCCACACTGGTGATCGGAAGCACCGACAGCTTCCCGAAGATCTTCGCGGCCGGGCTGCTCGCGCTACACGATGAACCGGAACAGCGAGCCGATCTGATCCAAGATCCGGCACTCATTCCGGGCGCCTTCCAAGAGGCGCTGCGCTTCGGCATGCCCACGCAAATGCTCGGCCGCACGCTGACTCGAGACGTAGAGATTCACGGCAAGACGATGGAAGAGGGACAGGCCGTCATGTTCCTGTTCGTGGCCGCCAACCGCGACGATCGCATCTTCGAGGCCCCGAACCGGTTCGACATCCGGCGAAAGAGCAAGCGCATCCTCACGTTCGGGCACGGCAACCACGCCTGCCTCGGAATCCACATCGCGGCTCTCGAGGGAGAACTGGCTCTCGCCGCTGTACTGCAGCGGATCCCCGACTACGCGATCGACGAGAGCCAGGTCGAGCGGCTGCGCTCGGAGTTCGTGGCTGGAATCACCGGGCTGCCCGCGACCTGGAACGCAAGCTGACACACAGCCCCCGCGAACGCGTCCCGTCGATGGACGAAACCGAACTCCTCAAGGAATCGCTCGAGAGCCTGCACGGCCGAGAGTCGCAGATCCTCGAGCGCTTCTACGACCGCTTCTTCGCGCGTCATCCGGAGGTGTCGGAACTCTTCGGCGAGCACGGCGTGAACGA
>JAJDAM010000862.1 GCA_029261905.1 Deltaproteobacteria bacterium | reverse complement strand
TTCGATGCCGGTGCGTTCTTGACGACCAACCTGATGTTGCATGCGATCAACTCGGTGTTGCTGTTCGCCGCCCTGCGACGCCTCACCCGGTCGACGTACCGCAGCGCGTTCGTAGCCGCCGTTTTCGCCGTCCACCCGCTTCACGTCGAATCGGTCGCATGGGTGGCTGCACGAAAAGACGTGCTGAGCGGTGTGTTCTGGATGCTCGCCCTTTGGCTGCATGCGGGCGACGGCCCACCGCTGCGCCGCAGGGTCGGCGTCGCAGTGTGCTTCGTGCTGGGTTTCAGCTGCAAGCCGACGATCGTCACGCTTCCCTTTGCGCTGCTGCTGCTAGACGACTGGCGGCTGCACGTAGCCGACAGCCGTAGTGGATGGGATGTCGCCCGACTGCGCGCTGCCCTTGCCGACAAGTCGGTGCTGTTCGCACTGCTGTTGGTGTTCGGAATCGTGATGTTCCTCGCCCAACAAAGCGGTGGAACGGTGCAGGATCTCGATTCGCTCCCAACTGGGATGCGGCTGAAGAACGCCGCCGCCAGCTACGTGGCTTACATCGGAGCGACGTTCTGGCCTGTCGGGCTCTCCTTCTTCTATCCCCACCCCGGCGACTCTCTGTCCTGGCCGGTGGCTGCCGCTTGTTTCGCGTTGCTGGGTGCGGTCACGGTCGCGGCGCTGCTGGCTCGGAATCATCGCCACCTGATCGTCGGATGGTTGTGGTTCCTCGGCATACTCTTTCCGACCATCGGGCTGGTACAGATCGGTGCACAAGCGCGTGCCGATCGATACATGTACCTGCCGTTGATCGGGCTTTGCATCATGGTCGCCTGGTCGATCCCAACCTCACTGGGTCGACGGCGCACTCAACGGGTTGCGCTCGCAATGGTCGCTGGCGCCGTGCTGGCAGCATTGAGCATCCGAACGTCGCTGCAGCTTCCGGTTTGGCACGACAGCGTGTCGCTGTTCGAACACGGATTGGAGGTCACGTCGAACAACCACGTCGCGCACGCACAACTGGCCGGTGCCTATCTGGCGCGCGGGTGGAGCCAGGACGCCGTGGACCAGTACGAGGCGGCCCTGGAGATCAGTCACGACTACACGAGTGTCGCGAACAACCTCGCCTGGTTGCTGGCCACCGATGATTCGCTCGACAGTCCCGACCTGGCCCGCGCCGTCGAACTCGCCGAGATGGCTGCTGAATGGTCGGCGGGAGCCGACCCTTCGATTCTCGACACGCTCGCGGTCTGCTATGCGGCGGTCCATCGATTCGATGACGCTGTCGAGATCTCGCTGCGCGGCATCGCGCTGGCCGACCTGGGCGACGACCCATCGCTCGGTGCCGAGATGCGAAGTCGCCTCGCTGCGTATCGGGCGGGTCGGCCGTATCGCGTGCCGGAAATGACCGACGGGAGTTGATTTTGGTTTAGCGAGTCGCGACGACGTGGACCGAGCCACCGCTGCGAATTGCCGTTTCCCAGACCGTCGCTGCCAGCGCGAACGGCGTGCCGACGATCAGCCAGAACCACAACCACGCCGTCGTCGCAGCATCGAACGGTGGCGGTTCATCGTGAGATCTTCGGTGCAACATCGTGTATAGACCGTTTCGGGGCAGCGAGCCGAACCGGTTCAACACACTCTGAATCCAGCCAAACGGGTTCTGCCGCAACGAGAAGTGGTAGGCCTCTCCCACCGTGTACCCTGTGTCGGTGAGTAGCGTACGCAGCGCTTCTAGTGGGAAGTGATGGATATGACGGGGAAGGTCGAGGTGGAACCAGGCGTCACCGGTCCAGCGTGCCTGCAGACTCGAAAAATTTGGAACCGCGACGATCAAACGGCCACCCGGCTTCAAGATCCGATGCGCCGCCTCCAGTGTTTCGCGTGGATCCGACAGATGCTCGAGCACGTGCCAGATGATCACCTCGTCGAAACTCGCGTCTGCGTAGTCCGCATCTGCGAGACGCGTTGCGATCCGAATTTCAGCCCTTGGATCGGCGCCTCGAGCCGCCTCGGCGCTAATTTCCAGGCCGTGGACTTCGAACCCGCGGTTGGCCAGCGCACCGAGAATCACACCTCGGCCGCACCCGACATCGAGGATGCGAGCGTGTGGTGCCAGCCCACGCGAAAGGAACGTGATGTGGCGCTCTCCGATGAAGCGCACCACGCTCTCGACCAGGGGTTGGAACTTCGTACCCGGCTCGCCGTAGTAGTCGTCGGGGTACAGCGACGAGATCTCGTCGCTATCGAGCATGGGATGCAGTCGGCCCAAGCCGCATTTGTCGCATACCACGACTCGCGCAGTGAGATTCTCGATCTCGAAGTGCGGGTGCGCGGTTTCGGACCCGCAGACCAGACAAGGCGGAACAGCCTCGGTCGGACCCGTCACCGTGTGCACGCCCAGTTGGTAGAGCCCCAGGTGGTCGAGCGAAGATTCGCGAGGGTCGGGCGGTCGGCCAGTCATCGGGTCGCCGGATCGTGCGACGGGAATTCATCTCGGTCAAGGGCTACAGCGCGCGAGTTCGAAGGGGTTCGCGTGCGGGTGAAGAATTGAACGACGAACAGAACCAGCGAGCCGCGGGGTCGAGCCGCTGGATCCTGTGGATCGGGTTCGCCGTCCTGTGCGGAATCGCGATCGGAATCGCCGGGCGCGAACTCGATCGGCCAGGTCTGTACTACGACGAAATCATCCAGGTCGAGCCCAGCGTGCGCTTCCTGACAGCCGACCCCTCCCCGCACGCGATTCCCGGCGCTTCACAGGTCCGGGTCGGCTCTCGTTGGCTGCCGGTGATGACCCAGCCGTATATGGGAGCCTTGAAGAGCCAGCTGCTGATCCCGTTTCTGGCGATCTTTGGCACCAGCCCGGCCAGCCTGCGAATGACGACGCTCGGGTGGAGCCTCGCGGGCGTGTTGTTGATGATGCTGTGGGCGAGGCGCGCACTGGGGTTGTCGGTGGCGCTCGTCGCAGCTGCACTCGTGGTGCTCGATCCCAGCTTCCTGTTTGTCAGCCGGCACGACTGGGGCTCATTTGGGCCAGGGTTCGTCTGCCGCTGCGGCGCATTGCTGTTGATCACACGTGCCTTTCTCGCTCCCGAAACGGATCGCCTGCGACTCGCCGCGGGCGGAGCGCTACTCGGGCTGGGCATCTACAACAAGATCGATTTCGGCGTCGCGTTGGTTGCCGCTGGCGTTGCGCTGCTGGCCGCACGGCCGCGACTGCCGGCTGAGATTCTCGCGAAACCTCGACGGTTCGTGTTCGTAGGGATCGGAGCGGTCGTGGGTGCAGCCCCGCTATTGGCCTCGCTCCCCCAGGCAATTGCCACGACGCGCAAGGCACTGACGCGATCGGCTGGCGCAAGCGACTTCGAGGAAAAACGGAACACGCTGCTCGCAATGTTCGACGGCTCGTACTTCCACGAACTCATGCTGTCCGGCGGCCAATTCAAGACGATGTTCGAAACCGACGGCGCTTCGAGTCTGTTTCCAGTCGTGTTCGGATTGTCGCTGTTCTGGGTGGCCATCGGCATCTGGCGGAGCTTTCGATTGGGACAACCCCAGCGCATGCGTTTGTTCGTCGCGCTGTGCAGTGTGTTGATTCCGATCGGGGTGCTCCTCACGCCGCGAGCGATACGCATTCATCACGCACTGCTCGCGCTACCGTTCCCGCAGCTGCTCACCGCCATCGCAGCCGTGGACCTCTGGAACGTGAAATCGGGGACGCATGGGTCGCGTCACTGGATCCGCGCGGTCGTCGTCATCGGCGTCGCCACGGCATTATTGGGAAGCCTGCGCGTCGATTTCGCGACGTTCGACACGATCCGAGAAACTCACGGAAAAGGCCGTTGGTCCGACTCGATCGGCGCTTTCGGTACCGAATTGGCATCGGCCGAAGAGCGCTCTACCGCAGTGAGTCTGGACTGGGGGCTGGATCTGCCGCTGCGTTTCGCCGATCGCAGCTTGGACCAGGTCGAACCGATCTGGCAGCTCGGTGCTCGAACCAGCGGACAACCGCCGTGGATCTTCGAGGGAAACGGCAAACACGTCTACCTGCTGTTCGAGCCGCAGTTCGCGGTCTTCCGCTACGGGAAACAATTTCTCGATGCCGTCGGCCGGCTCCCCGACGATCGGGTCAGCATCCGGCACCATCGTGATGCGAGTGGGGACCCGGTATTCGTCTCCGTCCGACTGCTCGGCCCCCACCGCCTGCAATACAACGGACGCTTCCAGATCGAATGGTCGCCGGTCGGTCCGCCACTCGGCAGTGGCGGTGCTCAGTCCGGCGAATTTCCCGATGACGGGGAGACCCGCGCTGCACGCCGCCGCTCGAAGCCCGGATCTTCCGCGCCGACGAGGCGTTCGACGACGGGATAGAGCGCATCTGCCGCAATCTGGTGGCCGATCTCGTTGGGATGCTGGTCGCTGGGGTGGACCCACAGATCCGTGTCGGTCTTACCCAGAAAGGCGGGGAGCAGATCGAGCACCTCGATGCCGTGTTCCATGCAGTATCTCGACACCATGTCGTGGAATTCGCGAAATGGATAGCCATCGTCGAGTCGGTACATGAAGGGAAAGATCGCTACGAGAAATTTGGCCCCGGCCGACCGGGTCAGTTCGTTCGCCTCTCCGAGCCACGCCATGCTGCGCTTCCACTTGTTCCTCTGCCCTTTGGAGCGACCCACCAGGTCGTCGATGTAGCGGCGACCCATGACCTGGCGCCCGACCCGGGCGTACAGGTAACTCGCGAGATAGGAGCCTCGCATCCAACGTTTCTCGTACTGGTCCTTGAAGTTCTCCCACAAATCGAGCCGGGCAGCGCCAGCATCGTTGAGAACGTAGAGCCACAGCACCAGATCGGGTTGCAGCGCGATCCCTCGGTGGCGCAGGTAGCTGAGCTCTGAAAGAGTGTTGGCTCCTCCCACACCGAGATTCAAGACCTCCACCGTCGCGGCGGTTCCTGCGCGCTGGTTCAGCTGCCCCTCCAGCCTCTCTCCCAAGGTCTGCTCGAACCGAACGCCTTCGCCAAACGCAAACGAATCGCCGATCAGCACGATCCTCTGTACACCGGCGGGCTTTGCCAGTGGATAGTCGGGCCCTCGAAAACCGTAGTCGTTGATGCGGTAGCGAAGGCCCCCGCTGTCGTCGAAATAGCCGCGCGGGTTGCTGTCGTATTTCAACTCGAACGAGGTACCCGGAGCGAACTGAATGCCGACGTCCGGCAACCTCTCCTCATCGGGAACGAGCGCATGCTCCCAGTCGCGAGTTCTGGGTTCGTGGTAGCCGCGCAGATCGAGTAGGCGAAATCCCAACTCGAGCGCGGCCAGCGTCGCCGTCGTCGCGACTAGCACGAGCAGTGCGTTGTACGCCCAATTGCGGCTTCGATTCGAAATCCCGCCCTCCACCCGTAGATGCCCGGTTCGCCGACCCGAGCTTCGACCTATAGTTCGGAATCGGCAGCAGGCCAAGCCCGGCCAAAGGATACGGACGGTCGCTCGATAGATGCCCGGGACGCAGAACCAGCGCGAGATCGTCGTCATCGCTGCGGGGATCTCGTTGGCCGTTCTTGCGGCGTGCGTGCTGTTCTACCCCCACACGCTGGAAGACGCGTTCATCACGTTTCGGTACTCGCAGCACCTCGCGGAGGGGTTCGGTGTCGGTGCATGGAACATGAACACCGAGCGGGTCGAAGGCTACACGCCCGCGCTCTGGATGTTCGGGCTGGGAGCGGGTGCCGCGGCTGGGTTTCGCATCGAAACACTGGCCAAGGGGATCGGAATCGCCGCACACCTCGCGTTGTGCGCGATGCTGCTGTTCTTCCCGCGGATTCGAGACGAATCAAGGTCGAGCGCAGACACGCTGATGGGCGGCGATCGGGACATTTTCACGATCGCCGCACTGTCGATCGGCCTGTATCTGCCCGCATGTTTCTACGCGTCATCCGGTATGGAAGCGACGAGCTTCGCGCTGCTGGTCGGCCTCGCTCTGCTGATTCCGTTCTGCACCGAGAACGCGCTCTGGATCGGTCTCGTCTTCGCCGCGCTGGTCGCGATGCGACCCGAAGGGGCGATGGTGGGCGGGATCCTTGCGGTGCTACACGCGGCGTTGGCGCGGATCAGTGGCAGGCCGATCGGCGCATCCATCGGCGCGTTCGCTGGCCTGATCGGTATGTTCATCGCGCTGACCGCGTTTCGCTGGTTGTGGTTTGGCCAACTCGTTCCGAACACCTACTTCGCCAAGACCTACGGCGGGGGCGCGTTGCTGCCGCAATTCGGACTCGTCTATCTGAAGGACTGGGCGAGCCACCACCTGGCCTGGGGGTTTTTGCTGGCCACTACCACGATTGGAATCATCGCGTCGATCCGCCGCAGGGGGTTCGTCGCGAACCTCTCGATGATCGCGCTGCTGATGCTGGCGGGTGTCTACGCTGTGTACGTGTATCGCGTGGGAGGCGATAACCCAGCCGCCTTTCCCTGGTGGCGACAGCTGCTGCACCCCGGACCGGTCTACGCATTGATCGTCGGATTCGGGATCTGCACGCTGACCCGAAACCGGGTCGCGCGTTTCGCGCTGGCCGGCTTTGCGATCGCGATCACGAACTATCAGGTATTGGGAGCGCACCACGGAAAAATGTCGGACCTCGTGCGCGACTCATGGGCCTCGTTCCCCAGCTTGGAGCACAGTCCGTACAACGCGTTCCACGTCTGGCTTTCCGAGATATCCGACTCGCAGACGGTGATCGCCAGTGCTGCGGCGGGCGAACTGCCGTTCGTCGTCGACGCGGTTCACATCGACATGCTCGGACTCAACGATCGCGAAATCGCTCACCAGGGACGCTTCGACCCCGACGGTCCGATCGATTCGAAGAGCGACATCGACTCGGTGATGCGCAGACGTCCGGACATCATCCAATCGACGCTTCGATCCGGGCGCTTCAAACAGGCTTCATCGCGTGGAAACCGCATTCTCCATCGCGGCGAGATGGAGGCGGCACTGCTCAACCACCCGATTTTCGTCGCCGAATACCTGTTCGTGCGCAACGCCCCCTACGAAGCGAACGACCGAGCCCTGTTCATTCGGCGCGACTACTGGGCCCAGCATCCCAAGCGGGACCTGCTCGATTGCGTCCCCGTGTTGGAGACCGCCATCTATCCGCCGCAGGCTCGACGTTCATCGTAACGAGAACGGCCTTCGACTGGCTCCTCAGTCCTTGGGCAACCCGAGAATTCGCTCGGCGATGATGTTCTTCTGAATGTTCGGCGTCCCGCCGCCGATCACGACCTCGGGCCAGCCGAGTGCAAACTGCGCCCAGGCACCGTCGTCCGGCGCTTCGTCGCTGCCCTTCGTCAAGGTGCCCGCGCTGCCGTTGATTTCCACCGCCAACTCACCGAGTTCGACCTCGAGTGCCGCGCGATGCAGCTTGTTGATCGAAGTCTCGCTGCCGAGCGGCTCGCCCTTCAGTTGTTTGGTCAGGAAGCGTTGGCCGTTCAGCCGCATGGCTTCGATTTTCATTTCCGCCCGTAGAATGCGCCGGCGCACCGAGGGAATATCGATGGCCCGCTTGCCAGCGCGACGCGTCTCGCGAGCCAGCTGTTTGACGTCTTCCATCTTGCGGGTCAGCCCGTAGACCTCGGCGATACTCGAGCGCTCGTTGGCCAACGCGGAGATCGTGACCTGCCAGCCCTGCCCCTCTGCACCCAGCCGGTTTTCGACGGGCACACGGACCTCGTTGAAGAAAACCTCGGCAAATACCGCGCCGCCGCCCATGTTTCGGATGGGCCGGACTTCGATCCCCGGATCGTCCATCGGAACCAGCAGGCAGGTGATGCCGTCGTGCTTCTGATCGACTTCGGTTTCGGTTCGGACGAGCAGGATGATCATCTTCGACCACATCGCGATCGAGGTCCAGATCTTCTGTCCGTTGACGACGTACTCGTCTCCGTCCCGAACGCATTTGCACTTCAGCGAGGCCAGGTCGCTGCCCGAATCCGGCTCGCTGTAGCCGGTACACCATTGATACGCACCGTCGAGAATTTCGGGGATGTACTGCTGCTTCTGTTTTTCGTTTCCGTACTGGATGATCGAGGGCCCCACCCACGCGAGGCCCATGAAGCAGGTACCGAGTGACGGCGCTTTGACCTTCGCCATCTCTTCTTTCAAGATGACCTGCTGCATGATCGACCCACCACCGCCACCGACGTCTTTCGGCCAGGCAAAACCGATGTATCGCGCTTCGCGGGCCTTCTGGTTCCAGTTCGCCAGCGCCGCCGGATTGAATCGATCCGAGTCGGATGGGAGGTTCTGCTCGATGAACGCGCGAACTTCGTCGCGAAAGGCTTCTTCTTCGGTAGAGAGTTGAAAATCCATCACAGACCTCCGAGGCTGGCAATGCGGTCGTAGTGGTAGTTCGCGTCACCGAACATCGGCCGCATCCATTTTCCGCGCTTCAAATACAGTTGAATGTCGTACTCCCAGGTATATCCAACGCCGCCGTGGAGCTGAACACCGTTGATGCCCGCCTCCGGAAACGTCTCGGACGCGTATGCCTTCGCACGAGAGATCGCGAGCGCCGCACCGTCTTCGCCCTCGTCGAGCGCCCAGAACGCGTAGTAGATCAGGGATTTGTACGACTCGATGTCCACGTACATCTCGGCCAGAGGATGCTTGACGCCCTGGAAGCGCCCGATCGGCGATCCGAATTGGATGCGCTCTTTGGCGAAGTCGACCGTAATCTGGTTGGCCTGTTCGGCGGCTCCGACCGTCTCTGCCGTGACGAGTGCCGCACCGAGATCGATCAGATATCGGATCGCGGGCCACGCGGTGCCAGGCGATCCCAACACAGACGCGGCGGGCACCCGCACATCGGAGAAATCGATCTTCCCCAGGCGCTTCGACAGGTCCATCGCCGGTAGATCCGTGGCTTCGAGTCCCGCAGCGTCGCTTTCGACGACGACCAGCGATACCGCTTCGGGGTCCGCGCCCGATCGAACTGCGACTACGATGAGATTTGCCGTGCACGCATCGGGTACGTAGAGTTTGCGACCCCTGAGCAGCACGTCGTCACCGTCTCGTGTCGACGTGAGTTCGATGCCCTCAGCAGCCAGATCGTCGCTCTGTTCCAGCAGCGCAAACGTTGCGACCTGGCTGCCGTCCGCCAATCCCGGCAACCAGCGGGCTTGCTGCTCGTCGTTGCCGAAGCGTTCGATTGCTTTGGCGGCGATCACGGTCGAAATCAATGGAGACGGAAACAGCGACCGGCCGGTCTCTTCCAGCACGACCAGCAGCGTGACGAGACCGAGCCCCATCCCACCGTGCTGCTCGGGCATCGTCAGCCCCACCCAGCCGAGCTCGGCCATTCGATTCCAGAGGTGCCGATCGAACCCCTCTTGGCTCTCGACGATCTTGCGCGTCTCTTCGATCGAAGCGTTCTGGTCGAGAAACTTGCGCACCTCGGCGCGCAGCAGTTCCTGCTCCTCGCTGAACCCGAAATTCATTGGTTTCCTCTCTGGAGAGTCCCGCCGCGAGCGCTGATGTCGTGCTGCGTCCCTGGGATCTCGTGGTGATTCGCGGCTGCGACACACGCGTACAATCGGCTCGCGGTTGTCGGGCGAGCGGACGGGCGTTGCCGATCGAACTCGAAGCACTCCGATTGACCCGCGTGTCAATCCGGCAGCGCGAGCATAGAGAATGCCGCCCCGGTCCGGGTCGCAGACCCGAAACTTTCGCAAAATCGGGGATCCAACTGCTGAAAATCAGAAGGTACCGGCCGCTAGATCGAACCCGGGGGGCGAGAACTCGAACAGGCGCGGAGAGCGCCCGCCTAGCGGGCGTCGTTCCGATACAGGAACCAGGCCCAGCCGGATCCGATGCCGTTTCGAAACTGCGCCACCTGCGTGTAGTTCCGGTCGCCGACGAGCGTAATCTGACGCGGTGGAAACGGACCCGACCTCCAGCTGTGCATCAGGTACCACTCGGGTCCGGGTCCGGTCCAGCCGGCCTTGGGTCGAATTGCGAAAGATTTCCCGCCGGTGCGATAACGGGCGTAGAAACGAATCACGATTCCGTTTCGGAAATCGTGGTCGGTCCCGATCTGGATGATGTCACTTGCCGTGTGTTCTTCCAGATACGTCAGCGCGTCCGCGTAGTGGGTGCGCCCGGTGGAGACATGCTCGAGCGTCTTTACTCCGTTTGCGAATACGAACACGGCGAGCAGCACCCAGTAGACCCCCTTGCCCAGCCGCGATCCGCGGTGAATCCATCCGAGCACGTTCGCGGCGAGCAGATACAGAAACGGTATCGACGCCCAGAAGTACCGCGAATACAAAAGCTTCGGCTGTGAAACGACGAAGACCAGCGCCGGTGCCAACAACAACACCG
>JAJDAM010000861.1 GCA_029261905.1 Deltaproteobacteria bacterium | reverse complement strand
TGATTCTCGATGATGTCTCTCGACTCGTGTCGAGGCGACGCAATCAGAGCGTGCGAATTCCGGTACCCTCGACCGTACCGACAGCCCAATCTTGAAGTTGCTCCCGCCAATGCAGAGGGCGGTAATTGCCAGTGCGACTCGAAGACGTAAGCCTTTCGATTGAGGTGTGGCAAATATGTTCCGCAAACTTGCAGTAGGTCTCCTGGTCATCGTGTTCGTCCTCTCGGCTCTGACGCTGGCTCGCTATTCGATGTGGAGAGCCGAACGAATCGATTCCCTACGAACCCAAAGCCAGGCTGTAGACACGAACGTCGGCAAGATCGAATACCTGTTCGCAGGCGAGGAAGGGCCCGTATTGCTCTTCGTACATGGCACGCCTGGGGGCTACGACCAGGCACCCGCTGACTACGAAGGATTTCGCATCCTGGCGCCATCGCGTCCCGGATATCTCGCTACCCCGATCGAAGTCGGCCGAACAGCCTCGGAACAGGCCGAAGCCTACCGGGCGTTGCTCGACGCACTCGAGATCCGAGAAGTGATCGTGATGGGCGCTTCCGGCGGCGGACCCTCGGCGATCACCTTCGCGGCTTCGTACCCCGATCGCGTTCGCGCTCTGGTCGCGATGGAGGCAGTCAGCCAATCCATGGAATTGCTCGAAGCGCCCGGTTTCCTGACTTCTGATTTCCTGTTCTGGCTCGTCTTCAGAGCAATCGAAGTGGGCCCGGGCTTCGAGGCCATCCTCACGAACATCGTTCCCAATCCAGAGAACCTGAAGTTGATCCTCGACGATTCGGAAACGCTCGAGAAGGTCAAGGCGGTCCTCTGGTCCGGCTGGCCGCCGAGTCTGCGTCGCGAAGGATTCGACAACGACAACATCCAGTTCACCGATCTGGATCTACCCCTCGCCGACGTTTCGGTGCCAACCCTGATCTTTCACGGGACGGCCGACATCAATGTTCCCTACGGCCATGCCGAATTCCTGGCCGAGCAGATCTCGGGCGCCCGACTCCACGCGATCGCGAACGCGGATCACATGATGCCGTTCACTCATGCGAAGGAAATCCGAACCATCCTGCGTGATTTCCTCGCGCAACTCGAGGACTGATCGACCCTATAGCGCGGACGTACGATGAAGCCGACCTACGATCAGGAAGTCGAGGCCGGCCGCCAGGATCCGTGAAAGCTCAAGGGTGTGTGATGTTCGAGATGAACGCGGGCGACCGGTCCGTCGCCAAGACGTTCCGCATCGACGACCCACAGCTCGCTTCGCTGTGTCGCCCGATCGTATACGAGCGGTAGTAGCCAGCCCTGCCCCTCTCCTCCGTCCAGGCTCGGGGCGAATACGGTTTCGCCGTTCGCGAGTTGGCGCCCGTCGCCCAGGACGAGTTCGTCACTCGTACCCTTCTCGATCTCCAGACGCGCGATCGCGTTCCAGGGATGTCCAGCGGCCTCCCCCTTCACGGTCGCGACGAACGCGACATCGTAGTCGCCACAGGTATGACGCGGATCGACACACGGGTACTCGTCGAAGGCACTTCGCAGCGTTTCCTCTCGCAGGGTCTTCCGGTTGGGATCGATCGTCCATCGTCGAAGCGTTCCGGCCGAGCGCAATGGGACCTCGCGTCCGTCCATGACTGCCCAGAACGCCGGATCGTCGCCAATGAAATGGTCCGGGTCGTCATAACCAATGAAATCCGCATGGATCAATCCGTCCCGCTCGAAGGCATTCACGCTGTGCCACATCCACGACGGCGGTGCTTCTAGTTCCAGGGGTTCTTCGTCGGGGCCGGCGTCTCGTCTGAACACGAAGACCTTCGTGTGATCGGGTTCGTTCCATCGAAAACAACTGGCGGGTTCCCCGGTGCCGAGCAGGAGTCCCATGGGATTGAAACCGATCGGGTTCACGGAAATGATGATGTAGGACGGGCTAACGAAGAAGTCGTGTACGTAGCCGCGCGTTGGGAGCTTCGTTCGGCGTGAACGTATGACCTTTCCCGATCGATCGACGTGTGTGAGTCGCAGCGCCGGATCCCACACGCCGAATCCGAAGTGGACCCATTCGCCTCGGCGGGCATCGATCTTGGGATGGGCCGAGAGGGGAAGCGCTTCCCCGAAGCGCTCGACCGCGAGTGTCTCCAGATCGAAGTCCATACGGTGGGCGGGATTCGCATCTTCGAGTGCATAGAGCGAGTCCCCCCACGCCACGGCATTCACGCCCGACGTCTCGGGGAACTCACCGATCCCGAGATTCCGAAACGCTCCGCCTGGCGCTGGAGTCGTCCAGGTTGGATAGAGAAAACGCCCCGCCTCTTCCTCGGCCCGGTACTTCGCGGTTTGAATGAATCGATTCTGGTAGTGGACTCCCGAACCATCGAGACGAATCGCCTGGATCATGCCATCTCCGTCGAGGAGGCATCGCTTCCGAAAGCCATCGCGCTCGAACAAGCCAGGGCCGTTTCGATAGAGCGTGCCGCGCAAGTCTGCGGGGATCTTCCCGGAGACTCTCGCCGCATAGCTTCGTTCATCCCGAAGAGAGGCGGTCAACCCAAAGAACCCGGGGTCACCGGGGCGGAGAATCGGCGAACGACTCTCGGCCGAGGCGCGACCCGGCAACACCGGGAGAGTCGACATCCCAGCCACTGCGGCGGCGCCGATCAAGAATCCCCGTCGGTTGATTTCATGGGTCGACGCTTTCGAATTCGGCATGACTTCATTTCCCTTCTCGCGGATGATTGGTTTATGTTGACCGTGTAAACATCGGAAGACTGGCGCCTTAAGTTGACGTTGTCAACATGGATGCTAGAAATCCGCCATGGCCTACCACCACGGAGATCTCAGGAGAGCGCTGATCAAGGCGTCGCTCGAATGCATCGAGACGGACGGTCCCGACGTCCTCACCCTGCGCGAAGTCGGACGCCGCGCCGGTGTCTCGCATGCGGCGCCCTATCGGCATTTCGCGGACAAGCAGGCCCTGCTCGAAGCCGTTGCCCAGGACGGATTCGAGGCGCTGTCGCGTGCCCTCGAAGCGTCGACGAAACGCGGTCCTGCCGGCCGCGCCGCTTTGATACGCGCGGGCGTGGCCTACGTGCGCTTCGCCGGCCAGCCGCCCGCGCACTTCAGGGTCATGTTCGAAGTCGAATTGCGTGAGGAGGCG
>JAJDAM010000860.1 GCA_029261905.1 Deltaproteobacteria bacterium | reverse complement strand
CGACGCGGTGACCCTGGACCCGAAGTGCGGCGGCCAGGTTGACGGCCACGCTGGATTTCCCCACCCCACCTTTACCGGACCCGACCAGCACGACGTGGCGCACACCGCTGACACCCTCTGTCGCGATGTTCACCCGACCGAGCCGCAGCTCGACCTTTCGATCCCCCAGCCACGGAGCGACGGCTTCACACGCGGCGTCTCGAAAACACTGCTGCGCGCCGGCGTCGGAAGTCACCAGATCGATGGCGATCCGTACGCGCTTCTCGTCGATTTCCAGAGCCTTCAACAGATTGAGATCGGCGATCGTCCATTTCAGCTCGGGTTCGATCAAGCTGCCGATCGCCGCACGGATTTCTTCAATCATCCGGATTCTCCTCGCTGGTGTGGGGTTTGAGCAGCTGTGCGACGTGGGCCGACGCATCGAACGAACGCTCCGCCCAGGCATTGGTCAAGGTGGCAATCGCGTTGTGCAAGCCGGGGTACGTCAAGAGAAGTCGATTCGTAGCCGTCACGGCATCGATCTGTTCGTCGATCGCGACGAGCCCCTCTCGCGCTGCGTCTTCGAGCAGGGCCCACGTCTTCGGCTGCTGGGTCTTCAGGTGTTGGATCAGGCCATCTGTGTCGGCCACGCTGGCTGCCTCCGAACAGCGCGCGGAGCCTCCGATCCGGGCTATCGCGGGATCGGAGATTCACGTGCTGCACAGGGCTCGATCGACCGATTTTGCACATTGCTGAAGCGGAATCGACCGCTTCGCCCGGATTCGCTCTAGCATCTCGATCCACGATCGAATCGAACAGGAGTAGCGAATGGCCTCTCTGAGCATGACGCGCGCCGAGCGCGAAGCTTTTCTGGCGGATCTTCACGTCGGCGTCATCAGCGTCGAAGAACCGGGTCGAGCCCCTCTCGCCGTACCGATCTGGTATGACTACGACCCCGCGGTTGGCGTTTGGGTGCTCACGGAATCCCAGTCGCGAAAGGGCAAACTGCTCGCTTCAGCGATGCGATATTCGATTTGTGCCCAGGTCGAAACCGGTCTCTACAAATACGTCAGCGTCGAGGGACCGATCGTCGAGATTCGAGCCTCCGATCTCGAGAAGGACCGTCGACCGATGGCGCACCGCTATTTCGGTAATGAATTCGGCGACCAGTACGTCGCGAGTTCGGACTCGTCCAACAGCCAGGTCTACGTGATGCAACCCGAGCGCTGGCTCACTGTCGACTACGCGAAGATGGCGGGCTGAGCGACTCGTCGAAGAGAACCTGTTCGAGCCAACCGCTTAGCGCTGCCGGTGATCGGAGTCGGTAGAACGTCAAGTGCTGGTTGGCAGGGCTGCGTTCTGCCTCGGTGTATCGACGACGCAAAGAGCCGCTGTGGCTCAGGTTCCACGCGATCAGCGACTCCGTCTCGTCCCAGAGCTTGAACTGGCTGAAGAAGCGCTCCCGGTTGGTCCCCCACAGGAGTTCCCCCTCGCGCCAGCGTCGGTAGGAACGCGTGATGATGCGCGGCAACGTGACGCGCAGTGGAAAATCCAACCAGACGACGGTGTCCGCTCGCGGCCAGGTCAAGTCGCGCACCGAATCGTAGTTACCAGCGAGCACCCAGCTCTCCGCTCGCGTCGCTTCATCGACGATGATCCGAAACGGGGGAATCTCTGAAGGCATCCAGCCCGGCTTCCAATACATCGCGTCGAGTTCGATGAATGGGCAGGACATGCGCGCTGCGAACTTCTCCCCCAATGTGGACTTGCCGGAGCACGAGTCGCCAACGATGATCACCCGCCGGCCGATCGAAAATTCGCTCCCCAGCTGTAGCATCTGCTCGGCACCCCATGAACTCGACGTCTCGGACATTGGTTCGTCTCCCTCATGGTCTTCGGTCCATTGTAGGATCTCCCACCGACCCGTGAAATCGGGTAGAACTAGTGTCGCGTTCCAGAAGTTCGTTGACATTCGGACGCCGCTTCGGGTCACTGACAGGGAGGATCTCATGACCGACTTTTTCCGAGAGGAACGACTTCTCATCGACGGCGAACTCGTTCAGGCAACGGGCGGCTGCACCTACGAAAACATCAACCCGGCGACCGAAGAAGTCATCGGTGTCGCAGCCGATGCCGGCCCCGAGGACATCGATCGGGCCATCGCCGCAGCCCGGCGTGCGTTCGACGAGACGGAATGGTCTCGCGATCACAGTTTGCGCGCGCGCTGCCTGCGCCAGCTCCACGACGCGTTTCAGGAAAACCTCGATCCGCTGCGCGCGAGTTACGTCGCAGAAGTCGGTTGCCCGATCAACATGACCTACAGCGCCGCACTCGACGTTCCCGTTCGCGGGCTCGCCTACTACGCCGATTTCACCGAGAAATACGCGTGGACCGAAGATCTCGGCGAAGCGGATGCACTCGGAATGGGAAAAGCCCGACGGTGGATCGAACGCGATCCGGTCGGTGTGGTCGGCGCCATCACAGCGTGGAACTTCCCCCATGAGCTGAACCTGAAGAAGGTCGGGTGGGCGTTGGCGGCGGGTTGCACCGTGGTGCTCAAGGGCGCTCCGGCTACGCCGTGGTGCACGCTGTTATTCGGCAAGTTCGTCAAGGAGAACACCGACATTCCGGCCGGTGTGGTCAACACCATCACGTCGTCGCAAAACGGCATCGGTGAGCAGATCACCGTCGACCCGCGAGTCGACATGGTTTCGTTCACGGGCTCGACCGCTACCGGCAAGAGCATCCTGGCTGTCACGGCGCCGTTCGTAAAACGGGTGTCTCTCGAGTTGGGCGGGAAATCCGCTTTGATCCTGCTCGACGACATGCCGAGCATCCCCGATATTGCGGGACAAGCTGGCGCCAGTGTGTGTATGCACTCCGGACAGGGGTGCGCGATGCTCACGCGCATCCTGGTTCCCAAGAACCACCTCGCGGAAGCCGGCGAAAAGCTGAAAGTCGCCATGGCCAACGTGAAAGTCGGCGACCCCACCAACCCGGAAACCATTCAAGGCCCGCAGTGCAGCGCTGATCAGCGCGAACGCGTCGAAGCGCTGATTCAAGCCGGAATCGATGAAGGAGCCACGCTGCTTTGTGGCGGTGGCCGACCGAAGGATCTGCCGAAAGGCTACTTCGTCGAGCCGACCGCTTTCATCGCGAGCCCCGACTCCATCGTCGCGCAACAGGAATTCTTCGGACCGGTCCAGTGCCTGATCGGATACGAAGATGAAGAAGACGCCATACGCATCGCGAACAACTCCAGCTATGGGCTCTCGGGAGGCATCCTCGGTCTCGACATCGAACGAGCGAAGCGCGTCGCGCGCCGGATCCGCACCGGCACGATGATGATCAACGGCGGAATGTGGTACGGCCCCGACGTACCGTTCGGTGGCTACAAGCAGTCTGGACTCGGACGCGAAAACGGCGTCGTCGGTTTCGAGGAATTCCTCGAAGTGAAGGCACTCGCGGTTCCGGCTGGGTAGAGGTGTTGCGCTCGCGCAGAGCGCTCGAGCCGTCTACTGGCTCGCTGATTCACCGGCTCGGGAGATCCCGGGAACTGGGAATCGCGAACAGAAATCTTCTACCTCGGCCGCGAGTTGGCACAGTCTGGTTTCGTCGTCCCTGCTGGAAATCGCTGCACAGATCCAGTCGGCGAGCCTCTCCATGTCCGATTCGTTCATCCCGCGCGTCGTCGCGGCGGGGCTTCCGAGACGAATTCCGCTCGGGCGGAGCGCCGGGTTTGGATCGTCCGGAATGATCTGTTTATTGACCGTGATCGCGACCCGGTCGAGGAGGGTCTCGGCTCGATGACCATCGATCCCGAAGCTCTGGGCCGTGTCGATGACCATCATGTGATTGTCGGTCCCGCCCGTCACCAACTCGGCTCCTCGTTCGCATAGGCGACGCGCGAGAGCCTTCGCGTTGCGAAGCACCTGTGCACCATACTCGGCGAATTCGGGCTCGAGCGCCTTGCCGAGTGCAACGGCACCCGCGGCAATCGTGTGCATGTGGGGGCCGCCCTGCAGGCCGGGGAACACCGATCGGTCGATCTTCTTCGCAAACGGCTTGCGACACAGGATCATGCCAGCACGTGGTCCGCGCATCGTCTTGTGCAGCGTGGTCGTCACGATGTCGAAACCGTGATCGAACGGGTTCTGCATGACGCCCGCCGCGATGAGACCACCGATCTGTGCGACGTCGGCCATC
>JAJDAM010000859.1 GCA_029261905.1 Deltaproteobacteria bacterium | reverse complement strand
GCACCGCCACCGGATGCGGGAGACCGATCGCCCAGGATGACATCGAAGACCTCGACCAACTCGGGGCCCGGAGAAGTCGACGCTCCCACGCTGCGCCACGCCACATGCTGATCGGGTCGCACCAGCAAGGCGCCCTCAGGTCCAATCCCGGCAAGCGCGAGCCAGCCGTCGAGATCCGGAACCAGCACTTGTGTCAGGGAGAGGATCGATAGCGGCGTGGCGAGTTCGCTCGCCGCCGCGCTCCATTTCGAACCTCGGGGACCCACGACGAGAAGGAAGCGGTCGAGCGGCACCCGATCCAGCAACGAAGCTCGACCGTTTCCCGCCGAAAGCCATGCGTGGGGCAGTCGCGCACCTGGACACCCCGACGGCCGGAACCGGCGTACCTCCAGCTGCGGCGTCTGGTCCGACGCGCTCCGAACGAGCGCTCCCGTCTCGTAGCAAAATCCGAGTTGAAGACCGGGCATGTCGAAGTGTTCTTCTTGATTCCCGATGGCAACCTGGACTCGCGCGAGGCGATCGGGGTCGTCGAGCAGTTTCTCGAGGTCGCCGTGCGTCGCGTTCGATGGATCGCCCGTGTCCAACGCCTGCACCACTTCGAACAGCTTGATTGCGTTGCGCAGACTCTGATCTGCGTTCGTCTGTGCGACGGGGCGACGCTCCGATTCATAGCTGTCGATCAACGAGGGATTCGCCCAGCCTCCGAGTACAGCAGCGAGTTTCCATGCGACGTTGTGTGCATCCTGCACGCCCGAATTGAGACCCAACCCCCCCGTGGGCGGGAAGCGGTGAGCCGCATCTCCGGCCAAGAAGATCCGACCACTGCGATAGCGTTTGGCGACCTGTGCAGTCATCGTCCACGAGCCGATGTTTGCGATCTCGAGTTCCAGATTGGGATCTTCGAATCCCGCGCGGATGCGTTCTTCGCATCGAGCTTCATCGTATTCGTCGAGCGACTCTTCGTCGGGGTCGAAGGGCATCATGTAGACCGCTTCGCGGTCCAGGTCGTGTACGACGAACGCTCCGCCCGCACCCTCCGGGTCACAGACGAAGAAGAGCAGCCCCGGTGGCACTTCGGGGATTCCGCGCAGCTGCGCCCGGAAGTGGACCATGATGAAACTCTGCAGCCGATCGGGCCCCTCGACTTCGATGCCGAGCGATCTTCGCACCCGGCTCCCAGCACCATCCGCGGCGATCACGTATTGACTGGTGATCTCACGCGTTTCTCCCGTTTCGAGATCCCGTACGGTCGTAGCGACATGATCTCCCCGGTCTTCGCACGACACGCATTCGGTCCGCCATTGCACCGACCGCTTCGTCTTGCGTTCGAGGGTCTCGATCAGCAGAGGTTCGAAGCGATTTTGGGAGAGGTTTCGCATCGGCGTAGGCGTGAGATCGAGTTGGTCGTCGCCCTGCTGTTCGTACTGAACTCGACCGATGGTGCGGCCTCCGAGCTTCGTCACCCAGTAGACGAATCCGGCGTCAGCAGGGTCGGCCGCCCCAGCCGTCACCGCGTCCATGTCGACTCCAGCGGCGCGACAGATTTCGAGCGTGCGCGCGTTGACAGCGTGCGCGGCAGGAGCCCGCTGTGCGTGGGGCCTCTTCTCGATGATTTCGGTCCGGATGCCTTGTTGTTCGAGTAGCAGTGATGCCATCAGTCCGGTGGGTCCGGCGCCAATGATCACGACCGGGGCGTCCTCAGAGAACATCGACCGTCTCCCGTTTCGCAACCGACACGAGCAGCGCGAAGGCAGCCAACATCACGCAAGACAACACGCTGAACGCGAAGACGTTCTCATCGATCCCAAAAATGTGCGTATGGATTCCCGGTACCGTGATCGCTCCGCCATAGTGGCCCTCGAGCAGGTACGCGATCCAGAAGCCACCGAGGTTGCAGCACTGCCAGCCGGCACTGAGCCAGAGATTTCGCAATTCGAAGGGGCGCCGAAACCAGATCAGATAGACGTTCGCGATACCCGACAGCCCCATGAAACCGAGCAACCAGACCAGGTGCACGCGCGCGTGCCCAACCCAATCGGGATTGAACGCGTGGCTCGGGTGGTAGTCGCGCAGTACCGGGCCGAAGAATTCGAGCACAGTCACGGTCAGTGCGATGCGGATGGCGAGCGTTCGTTGATCAGGAGTCATGGGGCCTCGCTGTTGTCGTTCGGGGTTGTCGTTCGGGGATGTCGTTCGCGCAAATCAGTCGCGCAAACCAGTCGCCAAGAGGTGAATGTCATTCGCAGAAGACGCCAGAAATCGGTGAACCGGCTTCGGCGACCTCGAACAGCTGAGTGCCCAACCCGTCGATGCTGGCGCGGACGCGATCGCCAGCCGCGAGATATCCGCCCGCCTCACCATTGGCTGCACGCGCGAGTTCTTCCTGGCGAAACTGCTCGAAGGGTCCGCGCAACCGCAGCAGCCCGCGCGCGACCACGCCAGCGACGTTGGGTGCCTGCATCGCCACACCTTCGGGTGTGCCGGTCACCACGATGCTTCCGGCGGGGAGGAAACTGCTCGATCCGCCCGCTTCCTGGACTGCGAACGGATAGTGTCGAGTACCGTTCGAACGTTCGACCGGCATGGTTGTGTGCCGCCCCACGGACGCGATCTGTCCAGCGATCTGATCGAGTAGCGCCAACGGCTCGACGATCATGGCCTCGGTCGTTGCGTCCTGGCGGACCGCAAAGCCCGCTCCTTCGTCGACCTCGAGCCGAATTCCGAGACCACCGGCGCCACAGGCTTCGAGAGCTGCGAACAGCTCGGTCCCCCGGACGACCCACGGTCCCGCCGGCAAGAAGGTGGGTTGCCCCTTGGCCTCGACAAAGCCCGTGCCCGGGCCCGAAAAGGCGGCCTGCATGACGATGGCTTCGCGATCGGTCATGTCGTTCGCCACGAAGAACGCGGTCTGCTCGAGGAAATCCTCGCGAGTGGGGCGATCGTTCAGGTCGATGTCGGCGAGCAGCACATAGGCGAGTTCGACTTCGTAGTCGAGGAGTGGGACGCCCGCTGGCGGCACGACGCGACCGTCGGGCGCACTGGGATCGCCGGGTGTCGGAAACAAGAAGACCTCTCCACGTCGCGGGGCTTCAGCAGGCGCGGCGGGGGGGCGTGCC
>JAJDAM010000858.1 GCA_029261905.1 Deltaproteobacteria bacterium | reverse complement strand
AGCTCTAAGTCATGTCGAATCTAGACGTCGTCACGATCGCGAATAAGAAGTCGGGCTCGATAGACCTGAGTGCGGCGGTCTTCGATGTGCCGACCCGACCGGATCTCTTTCACGCCGAGGTGAAGCGCCAGCTCGCCCGCCGCAGGAAGGGAAACCACAGCACGAAGAATAGAGCTGCGGTTTCGGGGGGTGGAGCCAAGCCGTATCGCCAGAAGGGCACCGGGCGCGCGCGCCAGGGCACGACCCGGGCGCCGCAGTTTGCCGGCGGTGGAGTGGTCTTCGGGCCGGTTCCCCGCTCGTATGACCACGCTCTGCCCAAGAAGGTGCGAAGAGCAGCGTTGCGCAGCGCGCTCTCGCTTCGCGTTTCCGGGGGCGATGTCACGGTCGTCGATTCGTTCTCGGTCGACGACTACAAGACTCGCGAAGTCGTCGCTGTCCTCGATGCTCTGTCGCTGGGTGGTACCGGTGTGTTGATCGTCATCGATGACGCTGACGAGAAGCTCCAGCGGTCCGCCCGCAACATCCCCGGCGTCACCGTTCTGCTGGTGGCCGGTTTGAATGTCTACGACGTGCTGCGGCACAAGAAATTGCTGTTGACGCAAGCCTCGGTTGCAGCCATCGAAGCGCGACTCGGCGACTCTCCTGGTAGTTCTCCCGCCGGTTCTGAGGTGGCATCGTGAACATCTACGACGTGATTCAGAGGCCGCTCGTCACCGAGAAGAGTAACGTGGCTCGCGAAGAAGAGAATACGGTCACCCTCGCGGTGAACCCGAGTGCGTCCAAGCATGATATCCGGCAGGCCGTCGAGGCATTGTTCAACGTGAACGTCATTCGCGTTCACACCATGCGACAGCCGCGAAAGTCCAGGCGCGTCGGCAAGCACGCCGGCCGCAAGGCGGAATGGAAGAAGGCGATCGTGCAATTGGCCGAAGGCCATACGATCGAGTTCTTCGAAGGAGTTTAGGGGTCCATGGCAGTCAAGAACTACAAGCCGACATCACCCGGTCGCCGCGGGATGAGTGTCTCCGATTTTTCGGAGATCACGCGCTCCACGCCCGAGCGCTCGCTGCTGGCCGGCCAGGTTCCGAAGACCGCGGGACGCAACGTGCACGGCCGCGTGACCTCCTGGCAGCGGGGTGGTGGACACAAGCGTCGCTTCCGCAAGATCGACTTTCGACGAGAGAAGTTCGGAATTCCCGCCAAGGTTGCATCGGTGGAGTACGACCCCAATCGATCAGCGAACATCGCGCTCCTGCACTACGTCGACGGCGAGAAGCGCTACATCATCGCGCCTCACGGCGTGAAGGTCGGCAGCGTGTTGATGAGCGGTCCGGCCGCACCGCCCGAAGTCGGCAATGCTCTTCCGCTCGAACGAGTCCCGTTGGGCTCCGTGATCCACGCGATCGAGATGAAGATCGGCAAGGGCGCCCAATTGGTGCGCGCCGCCGGTGGTTCGGCCCAGCTGATGGCTCGAGAAGGCGACTACGCGACGTTGCGGATGCCTAGCGGCGAGCATCGCATGATCCACATCCGTTGCATGGCGACGATGGGCCAGGTCGGCAATTCCGAGCACGAGAATCAGAAGATCGGCAAGGCCGGCCGCAATCGCTGGAAGGGCAAGCGCCCGAGCGTTCGAGGCGTTGCGATGAATCCGGTCGACCATCCCATGGGTGGCGGTGAGGGTCGGTCGTCGGGTGGCCGTCATCCCTGCACACCTTGGGGCGTTCCGACCAAGGGCCACAAAACGCGAAAGAAGGGGCGCTCCCAGAAATACATCGTAAAGCGTCGGGGGAAGAAATAGATGTCACGATCGCTAAAAAAGGGTCCCTTCGTCGATCCGAGTCTGCAGCGGAAGGTCGATGCGGTCCTGCGTGCTGGGTCGAAGCAGGTCATCAAGACCTGGTCACGGCGCTCGATGGTCACACCCGAATTCGTCGGTCTGACCTTCCACGTACACAATGGGAAACTCTTCGTACCGGTATTCGTAACCGACAACATGGTCGGACATCGCCTCGGAGAATTTTCACCGACCCGAAAATTCACCGGACACGCGTCCGATCGAAAAGTGAAGACTCGCTGAAATGGAAGTGAAGGCGCGACTCAAGAATTACCGAATCAGTTCCCGCAAGGCGCGGTTGGTCGCGGACCAGGTCCGGGGCAAGGGCGTGGAGGATGCATTGACGATTCTCCAGCTGTCGACCAAGAGCTTCGCGAAGCCGTTGGCGAAACTGATTCGTTCCGCCCTGGCGAGTGCTGAAGAGAAGAACGAGCGCGATCGCGCTGGCATCGACGTCGACAACCTGGTCGTGGATACGATCACCGTCGACGAAGGCGCGAGCATGTGGCGGATTCGCGCGCGTGCACAGGGCCGGGCAGCGTGGATCCAGCGACGAACGAGCCACGTATCCGTCGTACTGGCCGAACACTAGAGAACGTCAGAGAATCAGAGAGGCACCACCTTGGGACAAAAGGTACACCCCTACGGCTTCCGGCTCGGCACCCTCTACGGGTGGCAGTCGAATTGGTTCGCAGAGCGCAACTACTGCGACCAGCTCCACGAGGATCTCGAGATCCGGAAGTTCATCAAGAAGAAGCTCTTTCATGCGGGCATCTCGAAGGTCGTCATCGATCGCACCGGTGACAAGATCGTGGCCAACATTCACACTGCCCGCCCGGGAATCCTGATCGGCAAGCGTGGCGCCGAGGTCGAGACCCTTCGCGAAGAACTCGGCGCGATGACGACCAACAAGGAAATCTTCATCAATATCCGCGAGATTCGAAAAGCCGAACTCGATGCGCAGCTGGTCGCGGAAGCGGTCGCCATGCAGCTCGAGCGCCGCGTCGCCTTTCGCCGAGCCATGAAGAAGGCAGTGATTTCGACGATGAAGTTCGGCGCCGACGGTGTCCGAATCCAGTGTTCCGGCCGCCTCGGTGGTTCCGAGATGGGTCGCCGTGAGTGGTACCGCGAAGGGCGAGTCCCGCTCCATACCCTGCGCGCCGAGATCGACTACGGGATGGCTGAGGCCAAGACGACCTACGGGATCATCGGCATCAAGTGCTGGGTCTTCCGTGGGGACGTGACCGACAAGGATCTGCGAAAGGGAACGCTTTCGCGCCGTGAAGAAGATGAGGTGGCGAGGTAGGAAATGCTCCAGCCCAAGAAAGTCAAACACCGCAAGCAGATGAAGGGACGGACGCGTGGCAAGGCCCACCGCGGCTCGGATCTCTCGTTTGGAGATTACGGTCTGCAGGCATTGGCATGCCACCGGATCACGGCTCGCCAGATCGAGGCCGCGCGTATCGCAATGACCCGCTACGTGAAGCGTGGCGGCAAGATCTGGATTCGCATCTTTCCCGACAAACCGGTCTCGAAGAAGCCGGCCGAGACTCGGATGGGTAAGGGAAAGGGCAACCCGGAGGAGTGGGTGGCGATCGTGAAGCCCGGCCGGATGATGTACGAGATGGAAGGGGTCGATGAAGCCACCGCTCGCGAAGCGATGCGTCTGGCCGCCCACAAACTGCCGGTACGGACCCGCTTCGTCGTTCGGGGGCATCTGTCATGAAGGCGAGCGAAATCCGAGAGCTTTCCATGGACGAGCTCGTGGCGAAGGGCAACGAACTTCGCGGCGAAGCCTTCAACGTCAGAATCAAGCGTTCGACCGGCCAGCTCGAGAATACGGCGAAGGCCAAGTTGCTTCGCCGCGACATCGCTCGCGTGGAGACGGTATTGCGCGAGAAAAATCGCGAGGCGACTAAGTGAAGAGACGAGCAAACCGCCGAAAACTCGTTGGCCTGGTGGTCAGTGACACGATGGACAAGACCGTCGTCGTTCGCGTAGAGCGATTGGTTCAGGACCCACGCTACAAGAAGTACGTTCGCCGGTACTCGAAGTACCTGGCGCACGATGAAGGCAATGCCTGCAAGATTGGCGATCAGGTCCAGATCATCGAGCATCGACCGATCTCGAAGCGCAAGCGGTGGATGGTCCAAGAGACGCTGGCGAAAACGGCGCGGGGCTGACGGGAGTTCGGTGTGATTCAGCAAGAATCGGTACTAGAAGTGGCGGACAACTCGGG